>NZ_JAXEGN010000130.1:0-2610 GCF_034103065.1 Bullifex sp.
ACATTTAAATTAATGGATGTGTTATTAGATTTAGGAGAAAAGATAAAATTTAATGAAGGAGGCAAGATAGAAATGTGGCCAGCAGTAAAACAGATGAAAGAAGAAAGCTTTAATAATGGTGCAGATTATGGAGCATTAAAACAAACCAATAATCTAGTTAACATCCATTTACTAACTATTGAGCAAGCTGCTATGAGTTTAAATCTTACAGTAGAAGAATATCTTGCTGCTGTAAAGAACCTTAAGAAATAATAAATGAAGTTGTGAAGTATCCTTCTTAGGCCTCCTAGTATGGGAGGCTTATTATTATAATTATGCATAGTAAGAAAAAACAATTAATCGTATTCAGGGTCAATTGTAAATTCAAAAGTATAGTTCGGCCATTTTTCATTTAGAACTTTCAATATTTCTTCTTTATATGAACCATAGTTTGATACCTTAAAATCAACTACAACATCAAAGTGCACTAAATTCGACTCAATGTGGACATGAAATGCATGAAGAGAAATAACATGAGGTGTTTTTTCTTTTAAATACTCTAGGATATCATTTTTTAAAGCTCTAACATCTTCTCTGTAATCATTAACAGCAAAGAGACCAAATGTAAAATAAATACCTAGTTCTTCTTCAATTTCTTTAGAAGCATCGGTCATAGCATCAAAGATATTTTCTGCATGAGCACGAGTTGGTACTTCAACGTTACAAGTTCCCATACAACGTTCTGGACCATATGAATGAAGCATAATATCATAACCACCTTTTAATGGTGGATGTTTTTTGATAATAAAACGAATCTTTTCTACTGTTTCTTTGTCAGGACGTTCACCCATTAGGGCAGAATTTGTTTCTAAGAATGAGGAAATACCTGCATAAAAAATAAATAGAGAAACAATTATACCCATAACTCCATCAACTGGGAAAGTTGTAAATTTTCCAGCAATTAATGAAATGATAGTTAGTGATGTTACTAATACATCTGATAATGCATCTTTACCTGAAGTTTTTAAGGCTTCACTATCAACTTTTTTACCTGCTTTGGTATTTAAAATTGATAAAGCAATTTTTGTTAATACAGATAAAATGAGTATTATTACTGCAATTGGTGCAATGGAAACTCCAGATGGGTTTTTTAGCCTATCAATTGAACTAATAAAACAATCATAACCTGCTACAAGAATAATAATTGAAATTATCATTGCAGAAAGATATTCAGTTCTGCCATATCCAAGAGGGTGTTTTCTTGTAGGTTTCATCTTTCCCATTCTATAGCCTAATAAGGTTATTAATGATGATAGAGAGTCTGAGAGGTTATTTATCGCATCATTAGTAATAGCAACACTTTTTGTTATTGTTCCTGCGACAAATTTTAAAAATGAAAATGAGAGATTAGCAACAATACCAATAATGGCACAGGTGTTAATTACTTTTTGTCTAGATCTATCTGTTTTCATAAACAAAAATATTATGTCTACTTTTATAAAACGTCAATAGTAATAATTAAGATTAATTTCTTCTAACATAAGTAGATAATCCTAACTTAGTTTAGCTATAACTAACCTTTGTCAAAATAGTTTCTTTAGTTTATACTCCAAAACATTAGGAGCATTTTATGGACGAACTTACAATAAAAGCACTTGAATATCATGAAAGACTTCCACATGGAAAGGTAAGTGTAGTACCAACAAAGCCATGCCAAAGTGCTGAAGATCTTTCATACGCATATACACCTGGGGTTGCAAAACCAGTGTTAAAGATTGAAGAAAATAGTGATGATGCATATCGCTATACATCAAAGGGGAACCTAGTAGCAGTAATCTCAAATGGAACAGCAATATTAGGTCTTGGTGATAGAGGAGCACTAGCTTCAAAGCCAGTAATGGAAGGAAAGGGTGTTCTATTTAAGAGATTTGCAGATATCGATGTATTTGATATCGAGGTAGATGAAAAAGATCCAGATAAGTTTATAGAAATTGTAAGAGCAATTTCACCAACCTTTGGAGGAATTAACCTTGAAGATATAAAAGGTCCAGAGTGCTTCTATATTGAAGAGGAATTAATTAAACGTTGTGATATCCCAGTATTCCATGACGACCAACATGGAACAGCAATTATTGCAAGTGCAGGGTTAATAAATGCAGCAAAGGTAGTTGGAAAAGAGTTAAAGGATATGAAGGTAGTAGTAAATGGAGCAGGTGCTGCAGGACTTTCATGTGCAAAAATGTTTCTTAGCGTAGGAATTAAAAAAGAAAACTTAATTCTTCTCGATAAGGATGGAGTAATAAGGTCAGATTATCCAGGTGGAGTTAGAGAAGTTTGGAAACCTTTTATTAATGATAGTGGAATAAAGACATTAAAGGATGCAATTAAAGATGCAGATATGTTTATGGGCCTCTCTGCAAAAGGAGTATTAAAGCCAGAAATGCTACTTACTATGGCTAAAGCCCCAATAGTATTTGCAATGGCTAATCCTGATCCTGAGATTACATATGATGATGCAAAGGCTACAAGAAGTGATGTAATAATTGCAACTGGAAGAAGTGACTATCCAAATCAAATAAATAATGTATTAGGATTCCCAGCAATCTTTAGAGGTGCACTTGATGTAAGGGC
>NZ_JAXEGN010000131.1:0-4411 GCF_034103065.1 Bullifex sp.
CCAACAGAAGCCTTGAAACCTGCAACTTCTGCAGTTACACCTGGAGCCTTATTTAAAGCAAAAAGATCACCTGTTAAATCATCTGCAACATCTTTTTTATCTGTAGTTTCGTTACCAAATACATCTTTTACTGCTTCTTTATGTGTAGTAAATGACTTAGCATAGCTTGTTGCACCCTGTGTACCTGTGATAGATACCTTCCAGTTTGCTCCTGCTACATATGCTTCAGCTACCTTAAGAAATAAGCCTACACCATAGGTATTCTTATCAGCACTATCCCAAATATAAAGGCCTTTAGCAGTATCATCTTTTGATCCTTTAACTCTGTTAGCAACCTTAACACCCATTGTTGCCTTGATACCTGCATAGATATCACCCTCTGCAACATTGCCAGCTTCTGCTGTTGAGAGGTCTACATTTACATCAAAACCTGTTCCGTTTGAGAAACCATATTCTTTAGTCTCCCAGTTGTATCCGAGACCTACTGTAGCTTTGCCTGAGAAGCCTGCGAATACGGAACTAACTGCTAGAACTGCTACTAATAGAATAGCAATTGTCTTTTTCATAATTCCTCCAAATAATTCGGGAGACAATTCACAGGAATCATCTTTCCCCTTTATTCCATTATACAAGGTATATTTTAAAGTCACCTTGTGTAACTGTCAAGATAAATTCATATTTTGTACAAACGTTACATATTTTCGATATAATTTTTACATATTCATTACATAATTCTAATTAGTTTTACAGTATGTAATATAAACTTTACATTTTGGTCAATGATTTTTTGATTTTTCCTTTTTTGTTTTAATTACAAATTATTTTTTTTCGTAAAAATTAAAAATTATTAATTAGATTTTTCAGTTATCTTTTAGTTATTTTGTTTTATTTTTGAAGTTCTACTTTTTTTCTTCATATAACCATGAGTGCAGAAAAAAGTGTAGATTTAGTAGCAATAAAAAATACCCTCCAGAGTAATTCTAGAGGGCATGATAGACAATAATTATCTATTAGAGAACGCGGAATGCATCGCGGCCAGCATACTTAGCTGTGTCACCGAGCATCTCCTCGATTCTGATGAGCTGGTTGTACTTAGCAACACGGTCAGAGCGGCTCATTGAACCAGTCTTAATCTCACCTGTCTCGAGAGCTACTACGAGATCTGCGATAGTAACATCTTCTGTTTCACCAGAGCGGTGTGATACAACAGCTGTGTAACCATTTCTCTTAGCAAGGTCGATAGCTTCGAAAGTCTCTGTGAGAGTACCAATCTGGTTAACCTTGATGAGGATTGAGTTAGCAACACCCTTCTCGAGACCCATCTTGAGTCTTTCTGAGTTAGTAACGAAGAGGTCATCACCAACGAGCTGTACTCTGTCACCGATTCTATCTGTGAGCATCTTCCAGCCTTCCCAGTCATCTTCAGCCATACCATCTTCGATTGAGATGATAGGATACTTGTTAACCCATGACTCCCAGAGGTCAACCATCTGAGCAGAAGTGAGCTTCTCGTGAGTTGTCCACTTGAGTTCATATGTCTTTGTCTCTTCGTCATAGAGCTCTGATGAAGCTGGGTCAAGAGCGATCATGAAGTCGCCATCTCTACCTGCTGTGTAACCAGCCTTCTTAATAGCTTCCATGATAACTTCAAGAGCTTCTTCGTTAGACTGTAAGTCTGGTGCGAAACCACCTTCATCACCTACACCTGTGTTGTAGCCTCTAGCCTTTAATACGCTCTTAAGGTTGTGGAATACTTCAGCAACCATTCTAACTGCTTCCTTCATTGATGGAGCGCCGATAGGCATAACCATGAATTCCTGGAAGTCAACTTTGTTATCAGAGTGAGCACCACCGTTGAGGATGTTAGCCATTGGAACTGGGAGTGTGCAAGCCTTGTAAGCACCAAGGTACTTGTAAAGTGGGAGGCCAAGGAAATCTGCTGCTGCATGTGCAACTGCCATTGAAACAGCGAGAATAGCGTTAGCACCAAGCTTACCCTTGTTAGGTGTTCCATCGAGCTCGATCATAGCGCGGTCGATAGCAACCTGATCAAGTGCATCCATACCCTCAATAGATGGAGCGATGATATCATTAACATTATCAACAGCCTTTAAAACGCCCTTACCAAGGAAGCGGCTCTTGTCACCATCTCTGAGTTCAACAGCTTCGTGTACACCTGTTGAAGCACCAGAAGGTACAGCAGCACGGCCGAAAGAACCGTCTTCAAGAATAACATCAACCTCTACGGTTGGATTGCCACGAGAGTCAAGAATCTCTCTTGCAACGATCTGTTCAATAATACTCATTGTAATATTTCTCCTTATTTGGAAATCTATAAAATAATATCTGATATTTCTAGTTATAAGTCAAGATTAGATAAGGCACCCGAAGGTGCCTTATTATGTTTTTATTGTTTAATTTAACTTATTTTAAGATAAGGTAAATTAAGAATAGTACTGCAATAACAATTGTAGGTGCTGTGATATCCTTAGCTTTCTTTGTAACAAGCTTACCAATTACCCATGCGAGGATACCAAACATGATACCATTACTGATTGAATAAGAGAGTGTCATGAATGCGATTGTTAAGAATGCAGAGATACCATCTACTGGGTCTTCCCAATTAATCTTGCTAGCAGGTGACATCATGAAGAAACCAACCATGATTAATGCAGGAGCTGTTGCTGCTGATGGGATTGAACCAAAAAGTGGTGCTAAGAAGAGAGAAAGAACGAATAATATAGATACTGTGAGAGCGGTTAAACCTGTTCTACCACCTTCTACTACGCCTGCTGAGCTTTCAACGAATGTTGTAACTGTTGATGTACCAAGTACTGCACCAACTGTTGTACCAATAGCGTCAGCAAATAATGCTTCTTTACAGTTAGGGATTGTACCATCTGCTTTAACCATATCAGCCTTTGTAGCACATCCAATTAATGTTCCTACTGTATCGAACATATCAACAAAGAGGAATGTAAACATTACGATTAAGAAGTCAACTGTAAAGATGTTTGCAAACTCAAACTTGAAGAATGTTGGAGCAAGTGATGGAGGAAGGTAAGAGCCTCCAGCATACTTTGTTACACCAAATGGAATACCAACAATAGTTGTAAGGATAATACCAATAAGGAGGGAACCCTTAACATTCATGCACTGTAAAATAATTGTGATGATTAAACCAATGATTGCAACCATTGCAGGGCCAGGTGTTGTAATAGCACCAAGGTCAACAAGTGTAGCACCATCTACGATGATTCCAGCGTTCTGCATGCCAATAAATGCAATAAAGAAACCAATACCTACGCTAATTGCTTTCTTTAAGCTATCAGGAATACTATTTACGATTGCTTCTCTGATGTTGAAAATTGTAAGTACGATAAAGATAAGACCTTCAAGGAATACTGCGGTTAATGCGAACTGCCATGAATAACCCATTCCTAATACAACGGTGTATGCTAAGAATGCGTTAAGGCCCATACCTGGAGCCAATGCGAATGGCAAGTTAGCAACGAAAGCCATTACAAGTGTTGCAATCGCAGAAGAAAGTGCAGTTGCTGTAAATACAGCACCAAAATCCATACCTGAAGCAGATAGGATGCCAGGGTTAACAGCCAGAATGTATGCCATAGCTAGGAAGGTTGTTACACCAGCCATGATCTCAGTCTTGACGTCTGTTTTTCTTTCCTTAAGTTTAAATAATTTTTCCATACATACTCCTTTTTTAGAAAAATAGGTTACGTTACAAAGTAATTGTATACCTACTTTTTTTATTAGTGCAATAAAAATTTTATGTTTATGTAAATATCTTGTTTTTAAAATGAGTTTTTTAATTTTATTTAACACTATTTTGATTTTTAACTTATAATGTATGTATAAGGAGTAAAACCATGACAGATAAACTAGCCAGGAAAATCGTTGATGTAAGCATGAGCAGAGCTAAAGCTGACCTATGCTTAAAGAATGCTAATGTTGTTGATGTGTACAATAAAACAACATTTTTAACAGATGTATATATTGTAGATGGTTATTTTGCTGCATTCAAGGGTGCAATAGAAGCAAAAGAAACAATAGATGTTAAAGGTAAATATTTAATACCTGGATTTATCGATGCTCACTGTCACATTGAGTCATCACACCTGTCACCTTCAGCCTTTTCAGATGCAGTAGTTCCTTGTGGAACAACAACTGTAGTTGCTGACCCACATGAAATATGTAATGTAGCAGGCTTAGATGCCCTCTCCTATATGTTAAAAGCATCAGAAAACATACCACTCTCTGTTTTCTATATGTTCCCATCATGTGTGCCAGCTACCCCATTTGAGAATGCAGGTGCTGTATTAACAAGTGAAGATATATTAAAGGTAATTGATAATGAAAGAATTCTCGGTCTTGGTGAGATGATGAACTA
>NZ_JAXEGN010000132.1:0-2768 GCF_034103065.1 Bullifex sp.
AGTGTTAATAAACGACTTTATTAAACTTGCTTCATCAAAAAAGAGACCAGCTAAAGGTTTTGATAGTGAAACAATTACTCCTTTTAATATGATTAACTGCTTTTGTATGTTCTCTAACTATACGCCTCTTTCACTTGATGAATGGCTTGTAGTCGATAGAAATAGAAGAACTAATTATTAAAGACTATTCATTTTCAAGCTTTTTTAATAATCCATTAACACCCATAAGAATATCTTCATAACAGGTATCAAAATCATCTGTATACCAAGGATCTTGAACATCTCTATCAAGACCAGCAAATGATAAAAGTGAATAAATCTTTCCTTCTTTATCATCAAAGAATGCTTTCATGTTTCTAATGTTATATTTATCCATTCCGATTAATAAGTCATATTCTGTGTAATCAGATTTTCTAATTCTTCTTGCACTCTTACCTTTGGTACTTATCCCCTTTTGGGCAAGCAGTTGCCTAACAGGAGGATATACAGGGTTACCTATTTCCTCACTACTAGTAGCAGCTGAAGCAGCATGGTATTTATCTTCTAGTCCTAACTTTTTTACTAAATCATTAAATACGAATTCTGCCATTGGAGAACGACAAATATTGCCATGGCAGACAAATAGTATCTTAATCACTGTTTTTTCCTCCTGAAATGCCGCAAAATGCAGTAAATTGCCACAATTTGCGTACATTTTAACGTTTGTGTCTTGAGCTATCGTTGCATAATTTCCAAAACTAGGCAAATCGGTGCAAAATGAAGCAAGAAAACGTAGTCAAAATCGAAAAAGCTGACTACTGCACTTTCCCCAAAAACTACCGCCAATTTACTACGATTCACTATCCTTATTGTGTAAGAAAATATCACAGTTTTGCCTGGGTTCACCTTTTAACGTTTACTTTTAGGGGAGGGTTCACCTTTTAGCGATAAAGTGCTCATAGTACAGAATTTCTATTAATTATACCATCAGGCATATAAAACCTCTATTGGCAAAGTGACGAAAAAAGCACCCATCCGTTAATGAGTGCTTGATTTTGTATGGTAGATTAAATTGCTTTGAAGCTTAGTTGAGTAACTGTATTGTTCTCTCTGGTTGCCTTCGCGATTTCTTCTCTAGCGCGGTTTAGATCCTCAACACGTCTGAGTTCATCGGTAGCATCCTCGAGTCCAAGATGTGTGTAAGTATTCATATTAACTCCAATTTCTGAATGCCCCATCAGATACTGCAGGGTCTTTGGGTTCATTTCTGATCTTGCCATATTGCTGCAATAGGTATGGCGGCAAACATGCGGAGTGATGTTTGGCATCTGAATCTTATAGATTTCATTGTAGAGATTAACCATGTGGTTGAAACGGTGCTCCCAATGCATGGTCACTAGAGGAAGTCCTTCCTTGTCCAAGAAAAGGAATCCAGTGTATCCATCAATCATTATCTCTGTTCTAGGAGTTTCTCTGTCCTCTATGATTGCCTGGAAGCATCTGTACACCTCCTCTGTCATTGGAATCTTTCTGGTACCGGCATTGGTTTTTGTAGTCTCGATGTGAATTTTCATTCCCACTCTTTGCAGTTGATGGTCAATGTTTATGGTGCGGTTTTCAAAATCAATGTCCCTAATGGTAAGCCCGCAAAACTCTGAGATTCTCATTCCCGTATGGAAAAGGATGTAGACCACTTCGTAGTACTTGCAGTAAACATTATCGTCATGCACAAACTTTAGGAACTTCCTCATCTGATCAGGTGTAATGGCTTCTCTTGTCAAACTATCATTTACCACCACTCCAGCAAGCTGAAAGCCAAATGGGTTCTTTGGAATAAGGTCATCATCAACAGCCATCTGAAAAGCTGGCCATAACACTCCTCTTACCGTTTTTACGGTGCTGTAACCTTTGCCATCATTCTGGAGCTTGATGAGAAAAAGTTTTGCGTCAGAAACCCTGATTTGACTTATCTTCTTTTTGCTGAAATTCTCAGCTTTCATGATGATTTGTCCATTGCTATTCATTTCTATCATACCAGACTTAATTCGTCACACGCATCACTAACTATAAAAACACCCTTTACCCTTCATATTTACTCTACCCTTTTTTAATTTTTCATGCTAAATTATTGTTAACAGCGCCCACCAAGGTTAAGACTTCTGTCTCCTCAAATAGGTGGGCCGGTCTCTTTATTATGGATAACAGAAAACCCTTTCAGAAGCCTCCTTTAACGTTAGAAGAACAAGTCAGTCTGTTAAAAGACAGAGGATTGCTCATTGATGACGATGATGTAGCCATAAAACTTCTTTCAAATGTAAACTACTACCATCTCGAGGGATATTGGTATCCATTCTATGACAAAGAAAAAGAAACACATGTTTTCTATGAAGGCATCCATTTGGATCAGGTTGTCAGCCACTATGAATTTGATCGAGAGCTCAAAAGCATAGTTTTTTCTGGCATCTCCAGAATAGAGGTTGCTTTTAGGACACAATTTGCCTATTGGATTGCGATGGAATATGGAGCTTTTCCTTTTAAGAAGGAAAACTTCAACTTCAGATCTGAGTCAGAATGGGCAAATTCCTACCAGCGACTCATGGGTGATGTCGACCAATCAAAAGAGGAGTTTGTGGCTCATTTCAAAGAAACATACAAGGAAGAATTACCTCCGATTTGGATGATGGTAGAGTTGATGAGCTTGGGAGAACTATCCGTCTGGTATGACAAGCACTTAAAAGAATCTCTGAAGAAAAAGATTGCAAAGCATTTCGGCGTGTCTGCAAAAATCT
>NZ_JAXEGN010000133.1:0-2449 GCF_034103065.1 Bullifex sp.
CATTTAATGGATTAAATGATAGAGAGGTTAACTTCGTCTATGCAGATTACTACTATCTTGAGGCTTTAATGAAGCTTGCAGGTAAGGATGTAATGTTCTGGTAAAATCAATAAATATAGTTAAAGTGGCTGGCTATCATAGAAAAATACTGGGATAATCAGCCATTTTATATATAAAAAGTTAAAAATTAGCTGATTACAAGGAATTATCTTATTATTGAAACCCAATCAATATTAGATAATATAAAAATCTTTAATACGAAATCCTAAGGATGTAGCTATTAGTGGGCATAAGACAAATGAGCTACAAGATAATCAGAAAATGATGCATATCCAAGTTTTCTTTTTCTTGCAATCATATTAGCCCAGATGGTATTTCCTTGTGATTCATTGATATATCCAGCATCAAGCGCCATTTTCATAATATCACCTGTTGTAAGGTGAGAAAGTCCATATTCTTTAACATAGACAGCGATATCTCTCAAGTTATTACTGGCGATTATGCCTTGCTTTTCCTTTGCAAGCGAAATAGAAGCAGCTTCTCCGCGACCGATGATTTTTTTCCTGGATCAGGATGAGTTGTAAGCTTTCGATAAAGTTAATATGTAGCTGTACCGACCGTAATGGTTTCAATTGTTGCATCTCCGGATTGGAGCATTAAATCGACTTGTGCCTTTAATCCCTTAATACGATTCACACTAGGATGAGATAGCTCATCATACACTTCCTTGGGAATTACAATTCTCCCTGGAAACAACTTTGAGAGAATACTTTCATTATCTACCCACAGAAAAGCAGAAATACAATCTGTATCAAAGAAAAGTGACTCAGTCAATTAATTCACCGCCTTCCTCGGCCCCATACACGAGGTCATCTCTGAATGCAGCAAGCATTAACTCTTCATACTTTCCATTCGAAATAATATCACGGTTTAATAACTGGTCTGCTTGTTTGATATAATGACCATATGTGCAATACTGCTTTTCCTTAGGCAATGGAAGATATAAATCGGAACTGAATCCCATTGCTTCAGCCTGTCGTTTTACACTAATGTTTAGCAAATCATCTAGTTCTTTTCTGCTGATATAACCACAATTATTTAATTGATATACTGCGGTTTGATGACTGACTCCAAAATATTGTTCAATACGGATAATATCTTGAAGGTTAATCTTGCCTTCGTGCTTTGAAATAAGGTTATCTGCTTTATCGGCTAATGCTGCACGAGGCATTAAAAAATATGCAGCAAACGCATCAGCCATTTTTTCTATTTCACAGCCTGTACCGATAGACTTAGCGCAAATAGTTTTCATATTAGTATCATAAAACATATGAAAAAATACATGAGCGAGAGTAAAGCGCTGACGTCCTAATGTCATAGATGAGTTTAATGCTATCGTACATCTTCCCTCAGCTCCTTTAACACACATTCCACTAATCTTATTACCTAATGGATAATATACTATAGTCAGTAATTCTATCCCTTGTGCTAATGCAAAAATATCGACAGGAGAGTTATTGTCTTCTCCAAGTTGTTTCATTAAACGCTCAGCTTTTGTCATTAAATCTGCATAATCAATCATACATATTATCCTTTTAATATCTCTGCCATATACTCTGAATTAAGTGCAATGCGGTTAATGGCACAGATTGCTTCTAAATCCTCAAGTGATAGGTCACTCGCTCTGAATGCTACTGAAAGGGAGGACGTCTCAATATTACTGCTTTCGATAACGTTAATTGAAACTCCAAATAGACAAGCAAGTTTTTCTAACATATCAGCAGATAAGTTTCTTTCACCTTTTTCAACTTTTGAAATCAAACTCTGGTCCACATTGAGAAAACGAGCAATAGTGGACTGGCTAAAACCCATATCATCCCTAAGTGTTTTAACATTATCTCCAATAATATTTGCCATAGCCATGTTTCTCCTTTTTGAAGTTAAATTAAAGTTTATTAAAAATATGTCATAAAATCAACATATAAAATAAGAAAAATATGACAAATAAAACCACAAAAAAATAATACCCCGCATCAAAAAAGTTACAGAGTTCAGATTCCACACGTGCTAGTCATCAAAATACTATATAGATATCCTTCTTGATGTAGGTTATATGTGAATAATAAAAACAGTTGTTGCAGGATATATTATGACAGTTTTTTGAAGTCTCAACAGCTTCAGCAGTAATTGCATGTGGTCTTATTGAACTCGACAAATATGTTCCTGGTAAAGGTTACAAAGAAACAGCTGAAAAGCTTATTGAAGTATTAACTAATCAAAGAGCCGATTTTTCTTTAGAAAGAGATGGAATAATCCAACGTTGTACAGGTTCATTTAATGGATTAAATGATAGAGAGGTTAACTTCGTCTATGCAGATTACTACTATCTTGAGGCTTTAATGAAGCTTGCAGGTAAGGATGTAATGTTCTGGTAAAAAACCATAAATAT
>NZ_JAXEGN010000134.1:0-2760 GCF_034103065.1 Bullifex sp.
ATCTTGCAAAAGAATGGGGAGCATCAAGAGACAAAAATGGATATGCAAATATCTATGAAATTAACGATGATGAATTAACTATCTTAAATTTAAATAGTCCTAATTATTCAGTTCTTCACTGGCTTTCTATTCTTTTAGAAAATCGAATATTTGACACTACCACGCCTCTTGCAAAAGAGGCAAAAGAATATTTACTGAACAACTTTCTTCCTCCATATAAAAGTTTCGATATCATCATTGGAAATCGCGCAGATGATAGTTATTTTTCATTTGCTCAAGATTTTATTAATGGTGCTATATCTGTACGCCAGCTTGGAAATGCAATGAAATTAGGTGGTCTTGGTGATCAATATGTTTTAAAAAGTAAAAAAGCATTTGAAAGGCTCCATTATTTAGGAAATGAAATAGTACTTTCTTCTGAATACTATCTAAAAAAAGAACAAAGAGACCATAACGCAAGGCGACAATACTTTGATCAAGAAAAAATAAAACGTAGCGATATTTATATTATCCAAATACTTAATGAGGAGATTAAAGCAGATGATTCACGCTTACGATAAAAACTATTTACCAAGAGCACAAACTCTTATGGGAGTAATGTTTCACGTTGCTATTTATGATTTTAATATTCCTCTTGAAGTATTCTATGATAAATTTCTTTTTTCAAATATTTCATCATATTTCGAAGCTGGTGATAGTTCAATTTTAGGAGGGAGGTCAGGAGTTGAAATTGCTCTTGATATAATAAATGACGATACTAAAGCTAATAATATTCATCCTATATTTGATAGATCCCCTGAATATTGGTGTGGTTGGGCCTTAGCATATTTTCAGTGGTACAGTGGACTTAAGTTTCTTCAGATAAATAAGTATATTTCCATAATAGAAATACTAAATATGTATAATCCATATCATGAAATGGATATAAGCCACTTCTGTGATCATATGTTTGCTTTATATAATTCAAGAAAACCCTTCTCTAATTTGAAATTACTACGTCTTGATGCCAATCTATCTCAAAGTGAATTATCTAAGCTATCAGAGGTACCTGTTAGGACTATTCAACAATATGAACAAAAACAAAAGAACATTAACAAAGCAAGTGCAGAAACAATTATAAATCTTTCTAAAGTATTAAATTGCTCAGTTCTTGATTTAATGGAATTTGATAACACCTAAAAACGTAACGCACCATAGTTAAACCTTGTTTAGTAAAAAAACAAACTTATCATTTGCTTAGGGAAAGGTACCATTTTAATAAAGAAAACAGAAGGATAATGCCCGGACACTCTTTGATAAGAAAAGTTTTCGTAACGTCAACCCAAAATTCTTTTCAAGGAGGCTTTTCGCCTATGATTGACGTAATTCCACGGCTGAAGCACGTGGATTTTCTCGGCTAGGTGTCGTAACAACAAGGAAAATACCATTAAGTAAATTGGACCTAATCTTCCTCAAGAGGAAGAATATGATATTGTAGATGCAAGCGGATATGTAGTAACACCTTGCTTTGTGAATACTCATCACTACTTGCAATAGCAGAGCTAATGAAGATAGGTTGTACACTCTCAACAGAAAATCGCTATATATCTCCCAATATGGCCAAAGTATATGAAGTAGATACAATTTTATATGAATTCCCCACGCAATAGCAGTGATTCAGATAGTGTTGCATTGTTTTGCGTATTTTCATCATATACAATGAAACTTTGAGAAAATCAGATTCTCAAAATAGACATTGAGAAATAAAGAGATTAAATGTATAATTTACCTAAATATCAGTAAAAAATAAAAATTTACGGATAAATTACAAACATGATTTATACTTTCAAAGAATGCAAAGAAAAATACGGAACGCTCTATATGATCAATAAGGCTGTCAAAAATGAAGAGCTTTATAAGATTGAAAAAGGGTTTTATTCTGATAAACCTCATGAACCTGAAATTTCTTTGATTTCACTTAAATATCCTGAAGCAGTGTTCACCATGAACAGTGCTTTCTATTATCACAATCTCACCGACACAATCCCTAATAAGTATTACCTCGTAACTGATAAAGATGCAGCAACAATTACTGATAAGAGGATAGTGCAGAAATACGAGAACAGTAAGGCTTTGAAGCTAGGTGTTATCCAGATGGAACAGGACGGGGGCCTTATAAAAATCTACAGTAAAGAAAGGATGTTACTTGAACTCATACGAAACAAGAACAATATGCCGTTTGATTACTACAAGGAAATTCTAAACAACTATAGAAGAATTGTTTATGACTTGAATATCCAGGACATTCAGGATTATGCTGATGAACTTCCAAAAAATAGAATGATAATGGAAACTCTCAGATTAGAGGTATTTTAATGTTGAATCTTGAAGAATTAGTAGATAAGGAAATAGAAAACGGCTATGGCAATGAAGATAGGTTGTACACTCTCATCAGACCATCACTATATATCCCATAATATGGCCAAAGTATATGAAGTAGATACAATTTTATATGAATTCTCCACTCAATAGCAGTGATTCAGGATAGTGGTGCATTGTTTTGCGTATTTTCATCATACATAAACACGCTATTATTGCGTAAAAAAAATTTTATAAAACACGCAATTTCTGCGTATTTTACTTACATATTTTTTTATTTGGGGTATACTAAGTATTGAGGTGATGTAACATGACACTCAAAGAATATCGCAAAAATAAAAAACTGACCCAAGCAGAGTGTGCCAAATATCTAGGAATTCCCCTTCGCACCTATCAAAACTA
>NZ_JAXEGN010000135.1:0-4749 GCF_034103065.1 Bullifex sp.
GAAGTGATGAAGCCTTTGCAAAATGGATTGCAGAGCAAAAGGGTAGAATTACTAAATCAAAAATAAAAGTTGAAACTTCGCTTAAAGAGGGTAGAAAGATTACTGTATTATCAGGGCCATTAAAAGGTTTAAATGGTAAGATTATTAATATCTATAAGGGTGTTAAAGTAACTGTTGAAATACCATTTTTAGATGAAGTAAAGAGGGTAAATCTTCCTGTTGAAATAGTAAAAGAAACTGAGGAAAAGGAATAATATCAAAACACATAATAATTACATATTGTATTTCTTGACTATTGTATGACACATCGATATTTTTTCATATTGGTGTGTTTCTTTATTTTTTTGGAGGGTTTTCTTGATTAAGAAATTGGCAAAAAGCATTCGTGAGTATAAAACGAGTGCTCTCCTAACTCCTTTATACATGATAGGTGAGGTTGCAATGGAGGTATTAATACCAACATTAATGGCTCTCATTATCGATAATGGGGTTTATCAAAATGATGTAAGTTACATTGTTAAGCTATCAATAATGATAGTATTTGCAGCTATTTTCTCAATGTTATTTGGAATTATGGGTGCATACAGTGGATCAAAAGCTTCCTGTGGTTTTGCAAAAAATCTTAGGCATGATTTATTTTTCCATATTCAAGATTTTTCATTTAAGAATATTGATTCATTTTCAACATCGTCTTTAATAACAAGACTTACAACCGATGTTCAGAATGTTCAACAAGCATTTCAGATGACAATTAGAATATGTTTCAGAGCTCCAATTATGTTTGTATTTGCAATTATTATGGTAATACACAATAGTGGTACTCTTGTTGCTGTATTTGCTGTTGCAATTCCTGTTTTAGCAATTGCTTGTGCCTTCTTTATTAAAAGAGTGTTCCCAATCTTTAATAGAATTTTTAAACACTACGATAAGCTTAATAGAGTAATTGAAGAAAACTTAATAGGTATTAGAACAGTTAAAGCATATGTAAGAGAAGAAGAGGAAAAAGAAAAGTTTGATTCCTCCTCACGTGCAATTCATGATGACTTTGTAAAAGCACAAAAGATGATGGTTATGATTAATCCTCTAGTTCAAAGTGTTTCATATGCTTGTATTCTTGCAATTTGTTACTTTGGAGCAAAACTTATTAGTGTGGGCTCTATGGGAACAGGAGAGTTGATGAGTGTATTTACATACACAATGCAAATTCTTTCTTCCCTTATTATGATTGCAATGATTGTTGTAAACCTATCAATGTCAAAGGCATCAGCAGAGAGAATTATTGAAGTATTAGATGCATCTCCTGAAATGGATCTAAATGAAAATGGATTAAAGAAAGTTGAAGATGGAAGTATTTGCTTTGACCATACTAACTTCTCATATTCTGGAAATAATACTCCATTAGTACTACATAATATTAACCTTGATATTAAATCAGGGGAGATGGTTGGTCTTCTTGGTCCAACCGGAAGTGGTAAATCAAGTTTAATATCATTAATTGCTAGACTGTACGATGTTACATCTGGTTCTGTATCTGTAGGTGGCCATAATGTAAAGGATTATGATATTAAAGCACTTCGTGATGGTGTATCAGTTGTATTACAAAAGAATACACTCTTTTCTGGAACTGTTAGGTCAAATCTATTGTGGGGTAATGAAAACGCAACAGATGAAGAATTAATTTGGGCGCTTAAAAGTGCAAATGCTGATTTTGTCTTTACATCTAAAGATGGTCTTGATAGCGTAGTAGAGCAGGGAGGTAATAACTTCTCTGGTGGTCAAAAGCAGAGGTTATGTATTGCTAGGGCGCTTGTTAAGAAGCCTAAGGTATTAATCTTTGATGACTCAACTAGTGCTGTTGATACTCAAACTGATCATCAAATTAGAAATGCATTAAGGCGCGATGTAAAGAATTGTACAAAGATAATCATCGCTCAGCGTGTTAACTCTGTTATGGATGCAGATAAAATCGTTATCTTAGAAAATGGGTATATCGATGATGTTGGCACTCATGATGAGCTTTTAATGCGTAATAGAACATATCAAGACCTAGTAAAGGTCCAGCTAGGAGGTAAGGAAAATGGCGAAAATTAAGAAGCTTCCACCTCAAAAAGCAAAAGATCCTAAGAAGACCTTCAAAAGATTATTTTCCGAGGTATTTGGAGAAAATAAACTTAAACTAACAGTTGTAATAATTTGTATCATTATTTCAGCTCTTTCTACAGTTTATATTTCTACATTATTAAAAACATTAATTGATGATTTTATTACACCAATTGTTAAAAGTGGTACTTTTGATTTCTCTCCACTTTTAAAAGCAATGTGTGGTTGGGCTCTTATCATGCTCCTTGGTGTTACTACAACTTACCTTCAAGGAAGGATAATGGTAAAGATTGCTCAAGATGCACTATTAAATATAAGAAATAAGATGTTTGCTAAACTTGAGAGGCTTCCTATTTCTTACTTTGATACTCATCAGCATGGACAAATAATGTCTAGATTCACAAATGATGCTGATACACTTCAGCAGATGATTTCTCAATCAATTGTAAGTGTTATATCCTCTGGACTTACATTAATTTGTGTTTTTATTGCCTTATTAATGAATAGCTGGATATTAACAATACTAATTGTTTTAACAGTTATTGTATTAATGAATGTTACAAAGATTATTGGTTCAAAGAGTAGTAAGAACTTTGCACTTCAGCAAAAGAACCTTGCAAAGGTTAATGGTTATATTGAAGAGATGATGAATGGAAGTAAAGTTGTCAAAGTATTTAACCACGAAGATGCAAGTAAAAAGGAATTTGACCAAATAAATAATGAACTTTGTCAAACAATGACAAGGGCAAATACTTACTCAAATGTAATGGGACCTGTTGTTAATAACATAGGTAACTTACAGTATGTAATTCTTGTATTTGCGGGCTCTCTTATCTCAATTGTTACTGGAGGTTCTTATTCTGTTGGTTCTCTTGCTGCCTTTTTACAACTTTCAAAGTCCTTTACTAACCCTCTTGGTCAAATAGCTCAGCAAGTTAACTTCTTCTTAATGGCATTAGCTGGTGCTGAAAGAATTTTTGAGCTCCTTGATGAAGAGGAAGAGGTTGATAACGGATATGTTACATTAGTTAATGCAAAGGAAGAAAATGGTGTATTAACAGAATGTAAAGAGCGTACAGGAATTTGGGCATGGAAGCATCCTCACACAGATGGTTCTGGTATTACCTACACAAAGCTTAGAGGCGATATCGTAATGAGTGAAGTTGACTTTAGCTATGTAGAAGGAAAGCCTGTATTAAAGGATGTATCACTATATGCACATCCTGGTGAGAAGATTGCTTTTGTTGGTGCAACTGGAGCAGGCAAAACTACTATCACTAATCTATTAAATAGATTCTATGATATCCAGGATGGTAAAATTAGATTTGATGGAATTAATATCAATAAGATTAAAAAGAGTGACTTAAGACACTCACTTGGTATTATCTTACAAGATACCCATCTATTTAGTGGAACTATCAAGGATAACATTAGATATGGAAAGCTTGATGCAACAGATGAAGAGATTATCAATGCAGCAAAGCTTGCAAACGCCCATGAATTTATCATGATGATGAAGGATGGTTATGATACTATGCTTGAAAATGATGGTGAAGGGTTATCTCAAGGACAGCGACAATTAATAGCTATTGCCCGTGCAGCGGTTGCTAATCCTCCTGTTTTGGTAATGGATGAAGCAACTTCAAGTATCGATACTCATACAGAAAGTTTAGTTCAAGAGGGTATGGACCGTCTAATGGAAGGTCGAACAGTATTTGTAATTGCTCATCGCCTTTCAACTGTTAGAAATAGTGATTGCATTATGGTTCTAGATCATGGTTCGATAATTGAAAGAGGCACTCATGATTCATTGATTGCTGAAAAGGGTGTCTACTATAGACTTTATACTGGAGCATTTGAATTAAGTTAAAAAAAAGAATACCCAAAGACCTAAGTCTGAGGGTATTCATTTTATCTAAGGGCAAGACGTAAACTTGAGATGTCGTTCGTAGTAAGGGACAAACTATTCTTTAAGTAATTAACTGAGAGATGTAGAAGAGCTTTATCCTCAAGTTCACTTGCTCCTGTGATCATTTTTAAATTGTTAGTAAATGCATCTTTAATAATGTTATATCTATAATCACTTTCAGAGAGAGAATACTTGCTTTCAAAGTATCTCATATAGCAATCTTCAATTGCTGATAGTCTTGCTCCCATTAATGCTTCTAAAAGTGCAACTACTAAAGATGTATTACTATCTGGTTTTGAGAAAATTAGATAAGGTCCTTTATTATCAGCCATTGAGATAAATAAATCGTGAGCATTATTTACGTTTATTATATTAAATTCACCACTTTCAATTATGCTTCCTGAATAATTAATAATAGTTTTAATTGAATACTTTCTAGCAAGAGAGAAGATTTCGTTTAATCTTTCTGAACTTTCAGGATATGATGCTGTGAATAATTTATTTTCTCCAATGATACCTGCTTTATGGTTAAAGAATTGTAAATATTCTTCGTTTGAAGTGAAGAGTGATCTATCCTCTACAGGATTAAGTGTTGATAGAATATATTCAATATAACCATCTTTATCTTTTGAAAAAACACTAATTTCAACATTAGAATCAAGGTTTAAATATGAGAAATCATTACTTGAAATAATGGTTAAAAAACCATTTTCATTTTTTAAATAATAGGCTGCAGATAG
>NZ_JAXEGN010000136.1:0-9125 GCF_034103065.1 Bullifex sp.
ATTGCACATACACCTTGATATATTGCCGTACCATCCATGTTAATTGTTGCACCTAACGGTAATACAAATGAGGACACTTGATTATCACCACCAAGATCATCAACACACTTCATATTAATTGGAAGAGTACCAACAGATGATGCACTGGAGAAAGCAAACATAATTGCAGGCATCATTCCTTTAAAAAACTTTAATGGGCTAATGCCACCAATAAGTGATACTGTTGATGAATATACTATTACAGCATGCAAGATATAACAAACATATGCAACTAACAATACTATTGCAAGTGAACTTAATATCATTGCTCCATTAGCAGCTACTACTGGACAGAGTAAGCAGAAGACACCAATTGGAGAAAGTTTAAGTATTAATTCCATACATTTCATGCAAATAGCATTAATCTTCTCAAATGCTTCTATTACTCCACTATTTTTCTCTTCACCAACTAGAATTATTGAAAATCCTAATAAAATAGCCATAACAATTATCTGTAGCATATTAGCATTTGTAATCGGGGTTAAGAAGTTAGAAGGGAAAATATTTACTAAAGTATCCATAAAGGATGTTGAGGCAGATGCAGAATAAGTTAAATCAGTTGTTGCAACAACAGGGAATAATCCTTTAGCAAGAGATGCAACAGCTAGACCAATTGTAATAGCTATAGCTGTTGTACATAGATAGAATAAGATAGTTTTTAGGCCAACAGATCCTACTGTTTTAATATCCTTCATTGAAACAATACCATTGATAATTGATACAAGTACTATTGGACAAACTATGAATTTAATTAAGTTTAAAAATATTGTACCAAATGGTTTGATGTAGCTGTTCGCAAAAGGTGCACCTTTTGTTCCAAGCAATAATCCAACAATTATTGCAATTACTAATGCAATAAAGATTTGGAGTGCAAGAGATAGTTTCTTCTTTTCCATATTCTACCTACCTTTCTTTAGAATAAATAAATTTTATCACAAGGTTAAAATATTTATACTTTTTTATTTAATAAGAAAAAAAAGACCAAAAACTAGGATAAAAAAGATTAAACTTTACAACTAGTCAAAGTAATAGTTAAACTATAAGAAGAAAAGCGAGCAAATTGATTACTTCTTTCACAATTGTACTCAAAGTATGATTCTCTTTTGAATCTCACATCTGATGAAGTGTCACTTAGCTAAACTTGGGAGGCATTATGGATTCAAGAAAGCGTTATGTGCGTTGTTGTCCATCATTCAGTTTTGTCAAAACTGATAGCAAATGGAAGGATTTCAGTGTGTACGTTGTTGACGATGACATTAAAGCTGCAAAAGAATGTGTATCTCTAATCTTAAATGTGATGATAGCTATTAAAAACATCAATAAAGACAACTCACCTGAAGATGTTTATAAGGCTTTAAGAAAAGCTTTACCGGATTTTGCTTACTTCGACTTTAATGATAGCGTTGATAGAGAGGCTTTCGAAGCTGAGGATAATCCAAAACAAAAAATGATTTTAGTAAATCTCTTCGATTCATCTAATCCTATTTTAGATGACAATGAGTATTATGATCAAACATTCTATTTAGACCCTGAAAAGTGTGTTAATGTTTTATCATTGCTTTCCCATCTCTTTGTTAAGGTAGATGAAGATACTTCGAAGCTCGCTCCACTTCCACCTGAATTTTTAGAAAAATACACTTGGGATGAAGCAGATAAGCTACTTGAAATTTTTAATAGACACTCAGATGAAGGCAATTGGTTTATTCCTTTTAATAAGTCATTAAAAATCAAGCCTAGTGAACTACCTGAAAAATTAAAAGATGAATATATTGCAGTTATAACAAAGCTTGAGCTTAATAGAAAAGGCTATCCATGTTCTAATATAGATAGTTCATATGAAGTATTCTTAGAAGAAGCATCTGATGTATTAAATGATAATAAGATTTCTGAAGAAAGGTATAATGAACTATTAGATATAGTCGAAAAAGCTCTTCAAGAAAGCGGATATACTAATTAACTAATACAACATAAGATTTTATTACCACTGAGGATTAATTCTTCAGTGGTTTTTTAATTAATCAATCAAATAGTTTTCACGTTAAATTACATGAAAAGCTTTCGCAAATCAATTGTAAAAATCAGTGGTAGATAAAATGACATAAAAATCGCTAATAGTAACTAATAGCGATTTTAATTCTATAGAATATATTTATTTTCGGTTAGAAAACCAATGATATTACCAAGTGCGACTAGCTAATTGTCTGAACTGTGCAGCAGTTGGAGTATGCGAGTTTAATCCACCATCGCAAGTTAAAACTTGACCATTCATATATTCGGCTTCATCACTTGCAAGGTATACACAAAGATGGCCAATATCTTCAGGTACACCATAACGTGTTCCAAGAATATTTGAAAGAAAAATATCCTTTAGTGCTTAAGGAATGCGAGCTTCATTTTGAGGAGTAACAATTAAACCTGGTCTTACACAATTACAGCGAATACCTTTTGAACCATACATACAAGCGACATACTCAGTTAGTTTATCAACTCCAGATTTTGCACATGCATATGCTATTGTACCTACATCTCCACCTACACTAGCCATTGAGCCAATATTAATTATGTTTCCACCTTTTTCATTCTTTAATAAATATGGTAAAACTTCCTTAATCATGTTGAATGTACCACCTAAATCTGTGGTTACTACTGCATTGAATTCATCCAATGATAATTCATCTACACGCCCATCCTTCATTCCCATTCCTGCTGCATTGTTGATTAAAACATCTATTTTTCCATATTTCTCTGCAACATCAACAATTAAAGAATGCATTGCTTCACGACTTGTTAAATCAAACGAATGAAACCAAGCATCTCCACTATCTTTAATAATATCATCAACAACTTTCTGACCACGTTCTACATTTCGTCCAGTGATAACAACATGAGCAGCTTCCTTTGCACAAAGTTTTGCAATTCCAATTCCTATTCCGCTTGTAGAACCAGTGACAATAATTACTTTATCATTAAGTCTATTCATGATTTTGATCTACAAATGTCTTTAAATTATACCATAATAGTTTTTCTTTAAAAAAAAAATTACAAATTGTATAATTCCAGTTTAAAATCTTTTTTTGGGAAAACAAATAATACACTAATCTCTTTCAAGCATAGCTACATTAACTTTTTTAAGTAATGTACCTTTCAATAAGATATAAAATCAAAAGACAAAATAATATTCTTAAAAGTATAGGTTGAACATTGAATAATATATATTAGGTACACTAATGAGTAGCGTATAAATACATGCCAAGATACTTTTGCCTTTTTATTTGTTCCCTATTTCATATAGATATTCAAAATATTCCCAAATGAGTAATACATGGATAATCATCACCACTAACCTTAAAACATCTACGATATTCATCGTCCTCTTATAGTACCTTATGTGTAATTACAACAAAGTGAGTCTATGTATCATTTATACTATAGTATTATGGAAAATCTCTAACTGAAAAATGAATAACTTAACCATAAATCAAATATGGTGAATCCTTTCAATAGATAATTACAGTAAAAAATTATTTTGTAATATTTCGTACTATTGTTTTAACCATCTCTTCAACATTTATTGGCTTAGACAAATGGTCATTCATCCCTGCCGCCAATGAAGATTCAACATCTTCTGCAAAAGCATTTGCAGTCATTGCAATAATTGGAATACTTTTTGAATCAGGATGATTAATTAAACTTCTAATTTGATTTGTAGCTTCATAGCCATTCATCTTTGGCATCATTACATCCATAAGGATCAAATCAAAAGTATATGGAGGATTATCATTAAATATCTTAACAGCTTCTTCTCCATTACATACTCTCGTGACATTTATTTCATGCTCTTCTAGTTGATAAATTGCAATCTCTGCATTTAAATCATTATCCTCAGCTAATAGAATTTTTAACCCCTTTAAGTCTACTTTATTAGAAGAATAACTATTTTCTACGAAATTACTAACAGTACAAATATTCATTGGAATTTCAACTGTAAATATAGAACCAACTCCCTTCTCACTCTCAACTGATATTTTTCCACCCATCAAATCTACATATCTTTTTGTTATAGTCATTCCAAGGCCTGTACCTTTATACAATGTACGAGCACTATTTTCTTCTTGAGAAAATTCATCAAAAATATGATTTATAAATTCTTTGCTCATTCCAACACCTGTATCAGATACTACATATTTTGCTATTACGGTGTTACCATTACTAGCAGAAAGATAATGTACAGAGAACTTTATTGATCCTCCATCTCCTGTAAATTTAACTGCATTACCTAAAATATTTACTAAAATCTCTCTAATTCTAACTGCATCGGTTAATACATATTCACTAATTGGTTCTTCTTGATAAAATTCAAAATTAATACTTCTATTGACTAAGAAGCCATAAACAATATTTACTACCGTTTCATTTACCTGTTTAATATTTGTTGGAGCAGGACTAAATTGAATTTTTCCACTTTCAATACGACTGATGTCTAAAACATCATTTATTAATGTTAATAAATGCTCTGAGCTATCACTTATTTTTTCTAGGCAATCTTTAATCGAACTTGAAGGATTTTGCTTTAATGCAATATTGGTAAATCCAATAATAGCATTCATCGGTGTTCTGATATCGTGAGACATATTATTTAAGAACGTACTTTTTGCAGCATTTGCAGATTCAGCTACTAAGCGAAGTTGATTTAATTCCCTATTGTTTTTTTGTTCTAACTTAACAATTTGCCTACTTCTTTGAACATTAACAAAACTAGTAATAGCCAAAATAGATAATCCTACCATAGCTAATACAATAATTGTCTCTGTTCGGATAGTTGCATTCATCATATTCATTGTATTAATTGCAATCTTATCAGCTGGAATTAGTAGCATTAGTGTCATATTGTAAGAACCAAGCTTAGTAAGACAATAATAATATTCTGCTTGGTTTATTATTATTTCAGTAGCAACAATTCCTTCTTTATCTAATTGTTCTTTGACTATTTCAAAGTTATCATGCTGAACATACTCCACCTCTCTCAATGCCTTAAAAATATTTCTAGCTCCTATTACATCTTCATCTACTGCATCGTAATAAGCAAGTATTCCATTTTCTCTAATAATGTATGTTGCAGCACTTCCTCCATAGGTTGTAGTTGTATAATACTGCTTTACAGTTTGAATATCTTTTAATAAGACAATATGAGAAAAGCTTATATCGTTTTCAATTTCAATAACGTGTTCAAATTCTTGAGAGAAAACTAAATAGCAACCATCAATTTGATCTGTTTCTGAAATAAATGTATATCGTCTTTTATCACCTATTAAATGTGCTATATCATTCCAAATACCAATAGAACCACTACTTAGGAATGCATTTCCCTGTGAGTCAATAAGCATTACTTTACAGCCATAGAGTTCTGTACAATACACATTCTCTAAGTAAGCAATGATACCACAAACATCATCATCTTCATCAAAACGCTTACTAGATAGAGTTTTTTCCATTCCCAAAACAAGATTCCAGTGAGTCTCAAGGCCACTGGTAAGATTTGCTTGAATTTGAGTCACAATTTCTTTTAATTGGTTAGAGCGTTCTCTAACAGTTAATTCCATTAAGAAATTACGCATATAAAGAACACCCAATACCAAGCTAATGACTAAAATCATAGCTAAAGCAATTGGCAAAAGATATTTTTTTAAAATACTTTTCTCTTGCATTTGCTTTTCCTTAAATACTATTTATCTAAGAGTTATATATTTGCTAGAGGCCTCAAGCTGTCTTGCTTGATTAACTAGACACTCTGTTAAATATTCTTCTGCTTTTGGACCATTTGTATCAACACTTGTAATACCTATTTTATTCATCACCTCAGTCATATACCAATCTCTATCACCATAAATAATTAAAGAGTATTTTTTATCTTTATCAAGCTCAATGCCATTAACTGTTAATGCATTTAAGGTATATTTACCATCTTTTTTGGTAATATCCATCTCAAAGCCACTAGATACATATAATGTACTGTCATTGCATACAGCACCGCGATTTCCAGTCATAGAAAGAGTTGCTTCGACTAAAGTGTAAAGCTGGTCCCCTGTTAATTCAACATAACCTGGCCAACCACCATCATTTTTAGCAATATATGACAAATCCTTTTGAGAGTAATAACCGGAATAGATATCACTCGCAACATAACAAGATTGCATAAAGACAAAATCAACACCAGAGATAGAACGCATTGTATTTGCAATAGCTGAAGCAGCTTGGTTACCATATTCTGGAGAAAAATCATTAGAATAATACGTATCGATATGAGCAACGATTTCTTTACCTGGTTCTTCACCTGCAAGTTCCATATTAAATGCATCTAATGCTTCTTCAGGTGTTTTTACTTCACCTTTTAATATCATTTGTACTACATCTTTTGATATACGGAACATTTCATTTGATGCAAGACGGATATAAAGCTTATTTAGATTAATATATGGTTTAATATTATCCATTTCTGGCATTAATTCTAATGTTACATCTTTCCTATAAGGCACCATGTTTTTTCCATAGGAAATATGATCTTGGCCCTGTTGGTTAACCATGGCATCCATAATATCTAGAATTAGTTTTTCTCTCTTTGGATCATCCATTCCTTTATTGGAAGCCGCAATTTGGAATGTTGGGTATGTTAAATACCAATTATCATTTGAAGTACTTCCATAGTAAGGCATTAATAATACTTCATCATTTCCTCGGCCAGGGAAGGTAATTACATCAGCCCCTGTACCTCTATACATTGCAGCCTTTCCCTGGCTGAACATATCTTTAGGTGTTCTATTTGGATAATTAGCATCCTCTTTGCCAAGGCCAACTTTTTCAACAAAATCAAAGAAGTTTTCAAATACAGGTAACCACACTTCCTTTGAAAGTTGATTAGTCATACCACTTTCATATTGAACTCTCCATTTTCTGCCTTCCATACTCTGAAGGACAGGAATAGATACACCTTGCAAGACCTCCATGCATGTGTAATCAGCAGCAAAATCAGATACATAGCTGCGAATACCTCTTTCATCAAAGGCTTCACATGACGCAATGAAACTGCTGTAATCTGTTGGAATTGGAATATTATTTTCATCAAATAATGTCTTGTTTATAATAAATCCATCTACCTCTGCACAAGTTGGGAGCCAGTTAACAGACCCATCGTCATAAGTATAGCTATCAAGGTAGGAACCATAATATTTACTTGCTAATTCTGTATTTGATAAATCATAAAGATAGTCCTTTAAGAGTACGGCATCTTTAAGAGCAAAACGTCTTACAGTTAATATATCTGGCATATCATCATGGTCTTGGCGGAAGCGATAGTAATCTGTAGAGTTTGTAGCAAGAACAAATTCAAACTCAACTTGAGGAAATTTCTCACATAGATAAGATGTATAAGTATCTAGCATTTGGTTTCCCCAGCAAGCAACAACAACTTTTTCCTTAGTTATTTCTTGTTCTTCCTCAGCACTTTTCTCTCTTATGCTAGCGTTTTTAGAGCAACTTGTTATAAATACTATTGATATTAAAATGCATAAAAGCAAAACAAATAGTTTTTTCATATCTCTCCCAAATGTTTCTATTTATTTTAAAAACTGAAAATATTTAATTATACTACCATAAAAGTATGTAATATAACAGTATTTATTTATAAAGTAATAATGTATGGGAATAGCTAAAGAAGAGAACTCAAAACTGAAATCTCTTGGTTGTTCTCTCCATGTTGCTCCTACGAAGTGGAGGTCTTTCCTCCATAGACTTAATGTTTAAGGAGGTGACTGATTAGCTTACTATGTTCTTGGATTATTACTGTGCTAACGGCAATAATAATAGAGTCGAACAAATGATTCACAAGTGGATTATTGACTATAATAATTTCCTCTTCTGTATAACAACTACTGGAGCTGATATTTCTGCTTTCTTCTTTTCTTTGATTACATCTTGTAGAAACCTTGGTATTAACCCAACTGATTACCTTGCACATTTGTTCCTTAATTGTAACAGGATTAAGAATGGTGATAAGGAAGCATGGAGAGCATTGCTGCCTGGTAAGTGTAAGCTTGATGATGTTATTGAACTTAGAAAAAGGATTGCTGAAGCTAAACCTCTTGAAGGTAGAACAGGACCTTTTGTTCTTAGAGGGTGTAACAATTAAATTTGTATTTAACCAATTAAATCTTTTATTCATAAGGACAGTTTAACAAGCTGTCCTTTTTAATTAAATTAGGGGTGAAATTACGCATACGATAAAGAAGTAGAATACAAAGAGAATGACGATGTAACTATAGATCCGCAGGAAGGTGATACCTTAAATCTTATTTTAGAAAGAAGGATAGGATTATGACCCTTGTTTTTCATCACATGTGAGTTTTATAATTTACAAAAACGGAGGCTATCTATGGCTAAAGAACGAATCTGGAATAAAAGTCTGGATATAATCAAGACAGTTGCAATCATTACCGTTTTGATGACACACATCAGTGCATCATTTGTTATCCTGTTCCCTGTCTCTTCCCCGGAATTCATTTGGGGGAATATCATAGACTCTTTGTCCCGAATAGGCGTGCCACTGTTCGTGATGGTCAGCGGTGCATTGTTTTTGGATGAGGACAAGCCCTTCGATGCCAAATCATTCTTCAGAAAACACCTGTTGAAGATGGTCGTACTCTTGGTAATTTGGTCGATTGTTTACGGGATATTTTATAGCATGGTAAGCGGTGTCGGCATTTTGGATTACATCTTTAATTTTGCCGGAACTCTTTATCCTCACATATGGTATATGTACATGATCATCGGTCTTTATCTGATAACGCCTGTCTTGAGATTGTTTATAAAAAGAGAGAACAGCAAATATATCCTATACTTCATCATCCTTTCCGTATGCGGAAACTTTATTCCGACTTTCCTTGGCATATTCAAAAATATCTTTGGATTTACTGTGGCAAACTACTCTTCAAGGCTATACCTTAACTTTGCTTCCGGATATACCACATATTTTCTTCTCGGTTGGTACATTACAAATGTCGATATAAAGAAGAAAGCAAAGAATATCTTGATTG
>NZ_JAXEGN010000137.1:0-26194 GCF_034103065.1 Bullifex sp.
CTTGCGAGAGGCGGGACTTGAACCCGCACATCAACGATACTAGAACCTAAATCTAGCGTGTCTGCCAATTCCACCACTCTCGCGGTGAGATATGAGCCGCAAAGGGATCGAACCTTTGACCCGCAGATTAAGAGTCTGCTGCTCTACCAGCTGAGCTAGCGGCCCATGATTTTTTTGCTGCGCCCGGTAGGATTCGAACCTACGACCTGCGGATTCGAAGTCCGACGCTCTATCCAGCTGAGCTACGAGCGCTTTCATTCCGAAGAATGACGTGGGTGGAAGAAGGGGTTCGAACCCTCGACAACCAGATCCACAATCTGGCGCTCTACCACTGAACTACTTCCACCATTTGTTCGAAGCATCCGGTGTTCACCAGCGCAATCAACGAGATGTATAATCGCAAAATGATGAAAAAATGTCAACTAATTTTCTAAAAAATTTTTATCATTTTTTATTATTTTTTCCATTTCCTTATATATAAAAAAAATATTTTATATCATTTAGCCATTTAATATTTTAAATGAGAGTACAATAAAGATAAAGAATAAATGTGAGGTATTTAAAAAATTGTATAGGATATTTTTAAAACTATTACACAGCTCCCCTTTATGGAAGCTGTGTAAATAATTATTAGATTAACAGCTTAATCCTAATTCCTTAGCAGTAGCTGAAAACTCTTCTTTAGACAATCCAGAATTAGCAATTGCATAGTCTAGTGTAATATTTCCACTATTAACAAGATTAATAAGTGTTGTTACAGTTCCTTTAGTTATTCCAATATTAATTCCATCGGCTTTGCCTGTATCATAGGATTTTGCTACATACTCTCTAAGTGCTTCACAAACCTTATCCTCTCCATCTACTGTTGTCTTATAATACATTGTACACTCCCTTATCACTTGATCTTTCATTTCACGATAATCAGTTGAAACTAAACTTTGCATTAGATTATCTAGGTCTTCTCTTCCTTTATTTGTAGCATTTACAAAAATAGTATTACTGCCATCTATAAAAGGCAAGTTATATCCTTTTATTACTTTTTCAACCTCATATACTTGTCCTCCTAAATGAAAGTAATCTTCCTCCATTAAGAATATTACATAAGAATCCTTAATCTCTTTAAATGGCATTCCTTTACTTAATGAATATCTAGAGTCAAGCATAGATGAATAATACCTTACTCTTTTTTCTAGACTATCATTATTAAATTTTTGCACTTCGATATCAAATAATACTCCATTACTATCTACTCCTAGACAATCGAGGATTACTGAATGTCCTTTTTCAAAGATATGTATATCATCTTGTGTATTTACCCTCAAAATAGATATATCATCTCTATTTAGCGTTACCCGAATAATATGCTCAACTAGAGGAATATTATCCTTTGCCATAGTTCGAAACAAAGTATCATTAATAGGACGTAGAGCTTTTACAAGCTCTATTTCCTCTTTAGTATATTTTATTTTCATTTTTATTTACCTCTTTACTTATTCATAGGCGAGATAGTACTACTAAGACTTACTATCTCTTAGCTTTTTATTACCACCTATGAATAATAGAAGTAAAATGTTAAAAAAAATATAATTTCAAATTCTTATAGTTTATAACTATTTATATTATAATAAATTAATTACTAGTTATTAAAACACGAATCTGAAAATAACCAAAGCTATCAAAAATATGACATTTAAGATGAAAAAGTATTTAAAGAAGCACTTTAAATTCCTCACATCATTTTTCATATATAACTTAATTGTAATTAATGATGCTAGAGATGCTACAGGAGTACCAAGTCCACCAATGTTTGTTCCTTCCAAAAGTGCTACACCATCAGAAGTAAATTGTGATAGCAGCACTGCACTTGGAACATTACTGATTATTTGACTTGTTAAAAGGGAAACTATGAATGCAGATTTATTTATAACCAAATTAAAAAAGGTTTTAACACTTTCATTTTGTGATAAGTTTCCACTGAAAATAAAGAAACAACAAAATGTTAACAATAAAATATAATCAACTCTTTTAAAGGAATTCTTATTAAAAAGTATGAATGCACATATAACTACAACTATTAACACGTACTCTGAAACTACTCTAAAAACAGTTAATAGTGAAAAGAGTAATAAAACAAAGAATATACTAGCTTTCTTTTTGTCTAATGTAGTTTCCTGATTATTAAAATTCATCTTTTTGTTTTCAAAAAAGATAAAAACTGAACCTAGTAATAGAAGTGCACTAATAAAGGAATAAGGTAAAATCGTAATAAAGAAAGTTTTAACATCCAAATTAAATGTAGAATACAAATATAAATTTTGAGGATTTCCTACAGGAAGCATCATGCTTCCAAGGTTTGCTGCAATTGTCTCTAAAACTATTAATATTGCACTCTTTTTTACATTCATAAGTGTGTTAACTATTTTTAACGTAAATGGAACAAAAATAATTAACGCAACATCATTTGTTATTAATGAAGAAGCAAAGAAAGTTAAAAAAATCATTACTAAACTAAATGATCTTTCACTATCACACCTTTTAAGTAAAAAGTCTCTTAATGCATCAAAGGCTTTAGAAGACTCTAAAGCAGCTGAAATGCCCATAAGAGAAAAGAGTAATATCAATACTCGAAAATCAATCATTTCAAAATACGTACTAATGTGTGGATTTAGAAAAATTGATAATAAAGTTAAAATAAAAGCAATTGAAAATGTAAATTCCTTCTTTATAAAACTCTTTATATTATTCATTTTTTAACACCTCAAGAAATTCTGGAGTTTGAGACCAATACTTAATACCCCAAGATTCAAAATTCCACTCATCACTATATAAGTTACATTCATAGTCTATGTAGTAGAGTTCATTGTTTGAAAAAATAAAGTTTGTCGGGTAGTAATCAATATTTAAACCAAGTGGATATAGTTTAATACACATAGCTCTAACTAAAGAAATAATATCATCTCTCATTAGGCCATCTCTAACTAACTCAAAACAAGTTGGACCTGGAATATACTGCTTTAAAAGCATTTGATTTTCACTGTCAGTTAAGTAAAGCTCAGGAATTAATATTCCTGCATCCTTAAGTCGTTGATAATCTCTTATTTCTAGTTCAAGTTTTGGACTGGAAAAAGTATAGTAAGGCACCTCCTCATTATGAAATTTCTTTAGCACGCACATCTTTCCTTCATAGCTAACTAAATAAGAATATCCTCCCTTGCCTTTTCCAAGTAGTGTAACTACATCTATTTCTTGACCTTTAAATGTCATTTATTCATCTCCTATACACCGTATTGCAAATATATCACTTCTTGATTACATTTAAATATGTATGGAAGGAGTAAAAATGGGTTTTTTCAAAAAAAATGCTGCAAACATGATTACAATGATTAGGATTCCCTGTGCATTTGGAATCATTTTTACAACACCATTTACACCTCTTTTCTATGTCTTTTTAACTCTAGGTGGACTTTCTGATGCTATTGATGGAATGGTCGCTAGAAAAATTAGTGGTGATAGCCCATTAGGTGCAACCTTAGATAGCATCTCTGATTTATGTTTTTTTGGTTCAACTGTTTTTTCAGTAATTATTAAAGAGTATTCATCAATAGGTATTGAAGCAAAGCTAATGTTTTCTTTAGTACTTGTTGTTAGAATAGCAAGTTATCTAATTCAATTAATTAAATTTAAAAAGCTTGCTCCTCTACATACTATACTAAATAAATTAGCATCCATTTCCATTTTTATACTTTTATTTGTAATTCCATTTATCGGAATTACAAAGGCAACATGTATTGCCTCCTTTATTGGCTTTTTAGGTGGCATTGAAGAAATAATAATTCATTTTTTGTCAAAAAAAGCGAGAGCAAATACACTCTCGCTATACACAGTGCTTAAAGAAAACAAAAATTAAATTGAATTAATTGCATCGACTGCACTCTTATAAGCCTCTTCAACTTGGCTCATCATCAAAATACCCTCTTCATCCTTCCCGGCTCTAAATAGTTCTGTTTGACTACTTGTAACTTGGTAAAGCTTAGAAAGAGAAAGATTTCCTGCAATACCTTTTAATGTATGAGCACTTCGAAACATTAATTCATGGTCATTAGCTTCAATACCTTTTCTTAAATCATTGATGGTTGTGTCATTTATAAATTTTGATAACATTCTCTTTAATAAGTTTTCATTCCCCATAAAACGTCTTAATGCGTCTTCTACATCGATTCCAGCAACCATGAGTGACTCTTTATCCATTACAACTCCCTAAAATAAACTGTAACTATTTTAATACAACATAATAAGATAGCCAAACAACTTATACAAAAAAAACAGCCTGGAGAACAACCAGGCCATACTCAAGCGAAAGACGGGACTTGAACCCGCGACATCCACCTTGGCAAGGTGGAGCTCTACCACTGAGCTACTTTCGCAATTTCTTCTGTATCCTAGCCGAATAAATAAATAAAGTAAATAGGTTTTTCATTTTTTTGTTGTATTAATCATTATTGGGTGTTAATATTCATTCGCCGAATAAGGATTATATCTCACTGCTGTTAGCACAAGCTATTCTCCTGGCAAGCTTTACAACAAAAAGGCTGGGATACACCCAGAAAAGATTTTATGGAATAAGGATAGTATAGAAAGTAATGGACAACATGGAAAAATTCACAAATCAGTACTACGTAGATCGCCAAAACGATTTCGAATCTAGTGCAAGAAGTTACCCAAGAAAATTCCCATTTGCACTAAAAAAAGCAAAAGGAAGTTGGGTTGAAGATGTGGAAGGAAATAAGTATTTAGATTTCCTTTGTGGAGCTGGAACATTGGCACTTGGTCATAATGATGATGAAGTCAATCAAGCTATGGTAGATTTGCTGACGAGTGATGCACCTCTCCATACTCTCGATTTAACAACACCTGTTAAAGACCGTTTTGTCCATACAATACTCTCTTTACTACCAGAAGGTTTAAAGGAAAATGCTAAAATACAGTTCTGTTCACCATCAGGAACAGATGCTGTAGATGCAGCAATCAAACTTTGTAAAACAGCAACAGGAAGATCAACAGTAATTGCATTCTCAGGTGGTTACCATGGAATGGGTCATGGTGCACTTGCACTAACAGGCAATTTAAATGCAAAAAATAAAGTTGCAAATTTAATGGCTGGTGTACAGTTTATGCCTTACCCTTACTCATATCGTTGTCCATTTGGACTTGGTGGTGAAATGGGTACAAAGGCATGTATCAACTACTTTGAAAGAATGCTTAAGGATCCTGAAAGTGGAATAACAAAACCTGCTGCAGTAATTCTTGAACCAATTCAAGGTGAAGGTGGTGTAGTTCCTGCACCTATTGAATTCTTGCAAGCAGTAAGAAGAGTAACTCAAGAACTCGATATTCCAATGATTGTTGATGAAATACAGTGTGGAATTGGTAGAAGTGGTAAACTCTTTGCCTTCGAGTATGCAAACATCGTTCCAGATGTTATTTTGTCATCAAAAGCTATTGGTGGTACTCAGCCAATGAGTGTTGTTATTTACAATAAAAAGCTTGATAAATGGACAGCAGGTGCACATGCTGGAACATTTAGAGGGAACCAGCTCGCAATGGCAGCAGGTACAGTTGTACTAAATAGAGTTTCAAAACCAGAATTTTTAAATGATGTTGTAAAAAAAGGTGACCACCTCAGAAATGCAATGCTAAAACTCAAAGATGAAGTATCAATCATTGGGGATGTGAGAGGTAAAGGTCTTATGCTGGGTGTTGAATTTATCGACCCTAACGGTCCAAAAGATATTATGGGTAACCCAGAACCATCAGGAGAAATTGCAGCTCTTGTTCAAAAGAAGTGTTTTGAAAACCGCCTAGTTATGGAAAAAGGTGGAAGAAATGGAAGCGTAATGCGCTGCCTATGTGCTCTTAATGTAAAAATGGAAGAAATTGATTTAATGATTGATATTTTTACAAAAGTAGTTAAAGAGGTTGATAATGAGAGAAAATGACATCTATGTGCTTTCCTTTGATGAAGAAGTCAAAGATACACTAAGATCGATGGTCTCTAAGACTCTTGAAACTGTACTTTCTTCAATTACTAGTGATAAGTGCTATTCAGGAATTGACCCTTATAAGCTCCGTGAGAATATTTCAAAAATTTCAGTATTACCACCACAAGGTTTAGGCTTTGATAAGGCATTGAAAAAGGTTGAGGAAGAAATTCTTCCTCACCTTCTATCAACTTGGTCAACCTCTTACATGCCACACCTTCACTCACCTGCCCTTTTAGAGTCAATTGTAGCAGAATTAATTATTGCAATTTATAACGACTCTCTTGATAGCTGGGACCAAGGACCAGCTGCAACAGAAGTTGAATTAATTGTAATAAAAAAAATGTGTGAGCTATTTGGCTATGGGGATAATAGCGATGGTGTTTTTACATCTGGTGGAAGTGGTTCAAACTTATCTGCAGTAATTCAAGCAAGAGATAAGTATTGTAATGACTATTTACACTATGATGTTAAAAAATATGGAAACCCTGAATGCTATAAAAAATTTAGATTGTACACATCAGAAATATCTCACTTCTCATTTGATAAAGCAGCTCACATAATTGGACTTGGATACGATGCTGTAGTTCATCTCCCAGTTAATGATAAGTGCCAAATAGATATTAAGAAAGCTGAAGAGATAATTGAAAGAGATTATCAAGCTGGATATTTGCCATTTATGGTAGTAGCAACAATTGGAACAACAGATTTTGGTTCAATTGATAACGTTTCAGAGTTAAGAAGAATCGCAGATAAATATCACATGTACCTACACTGTGATGCAGCATATGGCTCTGGAGCAATAATGAGTTCTACATACTCATCTCGTCTAGGAGCACTGAATCTTGCAAACTCAATTACAATTGATTTTCATAAAATGTTTTTACTCCCAATTTCCTGTTCTTGTCTAATTGTAAAAAATAAAGAAACTCTAGATTGTTTTTCACTTCATGCTGACTATCTAAATAGAGAAGAAGATGAAGAAGATGGTTACATCAATTTAGTTGGTAAAGCAATTCAAACAACAAGAAGAGCTGATAGCTTAAAGGTGTTAATTGCATTCTTAACTAGGGGTAAAGATGGGTATGGAAAAATTATCGATACAGTAATTGGTAATGCTTCATATTTTTACTCAAAGCTCATTAGTGATAAAGCTTTTATCACAGGTCCAGAACCTGAGCTATCATCAGTAGTATTTGCTTTAGATAGAGGTGATGAGGTAAATAAAAAAATAAGACGTGATTTAATGAGCGAAGGTACTATTATCGGACAAACTGTGAAGGATGGAAAAGTAATGCTAAAATTCACACTATTAAATCCAGCTTTAACTCATGATAAGATTGATAGCTTAATTTTGAAGCTAAAATCATATTATTAACACATTAATAGAGGACAAAATAAAGTCCTCTATTTACTTTTTTCTACCTCTTCTATATATTTGTTTTTGCTTATCTCGTGACAAAGGAAATAGTCTCTGTTATAATTTTTCGGAACTGCCTTTGAGCAAAGAATAATAAGATATTATTTATAAGGATGGTTGATTATGGTCACCAATAAGAGTTTAACAGCATTAGAAAACTCACAGATGGCTCTCACACTAACTGTTGATGCAGCCTCAATCGAAGAAGCATACAAGGCTAAGATTAATAAGTATGCTAAAGAAATCCAGATGAAGGGCTTTAGAAAGGGTAAGGCTCCTATCTCTGTCATCGAAAGCAAGTTTGGTTCTGCAATCCGCGAGGAATCAACATTTGACCTCATGGAATCAAGTCTCAAAGAGACTATTGAAACACTTGACGAAAAGGATAAGCCACTCCAGTTCTCAACTCCTGTTTTACAGAATGAAGAAAGCTTACTTCCATTCAAGAAGGATAGTGATATTACTTTCACAGTTCACTATGATGTAAAGCCTTCTTTTGATCTTCCTCAGTACACAGGTCTTGAAGTTAAGTACAACACAACAGAAGTAGCTGATAGTGATGTTGATGCAGAAATTGAAAAGCTCAGAGAGCAGAACGCAGTAGTTCTTACAAAGGATGCAAAGGTTGCTAATGGCGATATCGTTACTTGTAACTATGTAGAGCTTGACAGCGAGGGCAATGAAGTTCCTGGTACAAGCAGAAAGGATTTCACATTCACAGTTGGTTCTTCATATAACTTCTATGGCTTTGATGAAGATATCATCGGAATGGCTAAGGGTGAAGAGAAGAAGTTTGAGAAGACTTATGCAGAAGATTATGCTAACCCAGATTATAAGGGTAAGACTATCACATTAATTGTTAATGTAACTGAAGTAAAGGAAAGACAACTCCCTGAAGTTGATGATGAATTTGCTCAGGATGTTAAGGAAGAGTACAAGACCGTTGAAGATATGAAGAATGGTATCAAAGCTAATCTTCAGAAAGAAGTAGATGAAATGGTTGATAATGTTAAGAAGGAAGCAATTGTTAATGCTCTTAACGAAGCAACAACTCTTACTATCCCTGCTTCAATGATCGAGTTCGAACTTGAATCATCTTGGAGAGATTATGTAAGACAGACTGGTCTCACAGAAGATCAGATTCTTAACTACTTCAAGCAGTCAGGTATGAGCAAGGAAAGCTTCATTGAAGGTTGGAGAGAGCCAGCTACAAAGAATCTTAAGAACCAGCTTATCTTAGAAGCTATTCAGAAGAAAGAAAACTTCGAAGTAGATGAAAAAGCTCTTGAAGAAGAACTTAACAAGAACATCAAGGAAGATACAGACGAAGCAACTAAGGATTATTACAGAAACGTATTAAGAGATAATATGCAGTATGCTAAGGTTCTTCCTTTCCTACTTGAGAAGAATACTTTTACTGTTGAGAAAGTTCTCCCAAGAGCAGAATTTCTAGCAAGCATCAACAGATATTAAGATTTAAGGAGACTGATATTTTGGATATTAATAGTATTAAGATGCATAATCTTGTACCATATGTTGTTGAACAATCTGGTAACGGTGAGCGTCAGTATGATATTTTTTCAAGACTTTTAAAGGATAGAATTATCTTCCTAGACGGTGAAATTAGAGATGAAATGGCTGATTTAGTCGTTGCTCAATTAATTTTCCTAGAAAGTGAAGATCCTAAAAAAGATATCAGTCTCTATATCAATTCTCCTGGTGGTAGTGTTACTGCAGGGCTCGCAATATATGATACTATTCAATATATTCGTCCTGATGTAAGAACAATCTGTGTAGGACAAGCATGCTCAATGGCATCTTTGATTCTTGCTGCAGGCACAACTGGTAAGAGATCTATCTTGCCTTATGCTCGCGTAATGATTCACCAGCCATTTGGAGGCGTTGAGGGACAAGCAACAGATATTATTGTTGGTTCAAAAGAGCTTCAGAGAATCAAGAAAATTAGCTGTGAAATTCTTGCGCATCACACAGGAAAGAGCGAAGAAGAAATTTCTGAGGCAATCGAAAGAGACTACTTCATGGATGCCCAAAAGGCTAAAGAATTCGGCATCGTCGATATGGTTATGACAAGGAAATAATATGGCACTTGGAAGAAATTCAAATAGAACCTGTTCATTCTGTGGAAAGGATGTATCACAGGTAAAGAAGCTTATCCATGGACCAGGTGTTTCCATTTGTGATGAGTGTGTTAATACCTGTCGTGAGATAATTAAGGAAGACTTAAAAGAGGATTCAAGCTCATATGCATCAAATCTTGGTGAAATACCAACTCCTGAAGAGATAAAGGAATATCTTGATGAGTATGTAATTGGCCAAGACGAAGCAAAAAAGGTACTCTCTGTTGCAGTTTATAACCACTACAAAAGAGTTAAATTCCAAGAGAAGATTGCTCAGTCTGGCGTTGAACTTGATAAATCTAATATTTTATTAATTGGACCAACAGGTACAGGTAAAACTCTTTTAGCAAGAACACTTGCAAAGAAACTTAATGTGCCTTTCGCAATTGCTGATGCAACCACATTAACTGAAGCAGGTTATGTTGGTGAAGATGTTGAAAATATCTTATTAAAGCTTATTCAAGCTGCAGATGATGATATTGCAGCAGCAGAACATGGTATTATCTTTATCGATGAAATTGATAAGATCAGTAAGAAAGGTGAAAACGTTTCAATTACAAGAGATGTATCTGGCGAAGGTGTACAGCAAGCTCTCTTAAAGATTATCGAAGGAACTAATGCCTCTGTACCACCTCAAGGTGGCAGAAAGCATCCAAACCAAGAGATGTTAAAGATTAATACTAAAAACATCCTCTTTATCTGTGGTGGTGCTTTTGTTGGCCTTGATAAGATTATCGAAAAGAGAATTAGTTCTCACCCAATGGGATTTGGTGCAGATATCGAATCATATGAAGATAAGAACTTTGAAGAACTCTTTAAAGAGCTTCATCCAGATGATTTAATTAAGTTTGGTTTAATTCCAGAGTTTATCGGTCGTCTTCCAATTCACGTTGCGCTTAATAATTTAAGAAAAGAGGATCTTAAAAGAATTATTACTGAGCCAAAGAACTCTATTTTAAATCAGTATAAGACTAGCCTATCTTTAGATGGTATTACACTCACCTTCACAGAAGAAGCTATTGACGCAATAAGCCAAAAGGCTATTGATCAAAAGACAGGAGCAAGAGGCCTTAGATCAATTATTGAAAATATCATGCTTGATGTTTCTTACGAGCTTCCATCACGACACGATGTAAAAGAAGTTATTATTAATGAAGATTGTATCACAAAAGGTAATAGACCTCAGTTGGTACTTGATAACACAAAGCAGTTAGAAAATTAATAATATCTATATCACATTTTTAGCTCAGCTTCAAAAATGGAGCTGAGTTTTTTCATTGATACAAAAAATTTCTTTGTTTTTTTATTTATAACTCACATAATTAATTATTTTACCTTGGCATGATAATTGCATCTATATATGCATAAATCAAAGAGGAGTTCATTATGAATTGTAGTTATTTAAGTAAAAGTGAAATAAAAAAACTTGAAGATACCGTAAAAATCATGTTTGATAAAAAAAGGAATAACATACCATTTGATGTTGAATATGAATATGTAAAAAAGACCACAGAACTCTTATTCTTTTTAATTCCTTACCGTTCATTTTATATCGATCGCGATTTATGTTCCGAGTTTTATCTATCAATGTTAAATAAAACAGATCACATTATTAACTCTTATCGAATAGCTTCAAATGTTCCGTATCTTGCCTATTTACACATTATACTAAGAACAAGAACACGTACATTTGTTAGGCTAAAGAATCAAAGAGAAATCAAAGAAAATAAATTTATTACTACCTACATCAAGATTGAAAACAGTATGGATGTTTTTGAGGAGGAAGAAGAGTATTTAACAGAAAGTTATATAGATGAAGATCCTTTAGAAATTGATACAGACACAACTATAGAAAATATCATTGCAGATATTTCTACCTCTACTCCTTTAGATGAAAATAATGGTGATGAAGAACATGATATTCTAGTTGAATTTCTAAAAACCAAGAAAAATAGGGAAAAGTTTTTAGCCTTTATCTTAAACAATATCAATGTATTAACAGATAAGGAAATAAATTTATTATCGCAAATAATGAATGTTTCCCCTAATACCATTGCAAAATTATCAATAAAGATGCACGAAATAAATGAAGAACGCACTATTAAGAGAAATAATTTATATGAACTAAAAATAAATAACTATTGGAAACGCTATATAATTATTATCTCAGAGCTTTGTGATGATAGCTTATCAAAAGAAAAACGTAGTGAACTTGAGACCCAAAAGGCATATCTACTCTCTTCAATCAAAAGATGCAGAGAAGAAAAGTTTAATACAAATAGAGGTGCCACTATAAAAGTAATAGCAGAGGAAACTAATAACTCTACGACATGCATTGGAATGTGGATAAGAGAAGTTGACGAATTACTTAAGAAAATAGAACAGATAATGGAAACATAATAGAGTCGTATCTATCTGTAATAATAAAATTCGAGTATTATTTTTAGTATGAATAAAAATATTTCTCTAATAATGTTGTTATGTCTTGCAATTTCCCTTTTTGCAAACGGAATGCAGGAAGAAATTGATAGACTATCAGAAAGTGTTTACAGAGCCGATTCTCAACTTGGTTTTTCAATTGAAATTGCAGGTAAAGATGATAATTATTCTTTATCTGTTCCAGCTCAGGCGCTATATTTTACTCCATTAGAAGTAAATAAAGATGTGCTTTCATCAAATAGTTTAGCGCTCACTATTCAAGGGAAGCTTCCAGGAAAAGCAGTATTTAACCAACGTGGATATCAAGAGGAATTAGATTTTAAAACAGTTTCAAGAAATAAAGAAGAATACTATTCAAGAGCTCAGGAAAAAGTAAGACCAGAGAGAATTGAAGAGGAAGTTGAATTAACACTTCGTGATAATTCAATCCTATCAGGAACCCTTACAAAGCCAATAGAAAATGAAAAGAACTCACTTATTATATTTATTTCAGGTTCTGGCTCACAAGATAGAGATAGCTATATTGCAAACCATAAACCTTTCCAAGTGCTTTCAGATTACCTAATTACTCTTGGCTACCCTACTCTACGCTTCGATGATAGAGGTGTTGGAAAAAGTACAACAACAAAATATGATTTTACAACTTACGACCTAGCTGATGATGTTATTGAAGAAGTTAATTATGTATCCTCTTTGGGCTATGAAGTAATATTAATGGGACATTCTGAAGGAGCTATAATTGCAGCTATTGTCTCTTCGAAACTTGATAACATCAAAGCTACAATTCTGCTTGCACCGCCTGCAGTAGAAGGTAAAACTATTTTAGCAGATCAAAATAAAACTGCATATAAAGCCTTAGGATTAAATGATGATGTGGTAAATACTATTATTTCAATTTTGGATTTAGCCTACGATGCAATAATCAAGTGTGAAGATGAAAAAGCACTAGAATATTTAAATATGGTTAATCCTTCAACTAGTTCAATTACACTTTCAAGTTTATCACACCCATGGTATAGAGCTTTTCTAGCTTTAGATCCAAAAGAATATATTTCTAACATAAAGTGCCCATGCTTAGCTTTAATTGGAACAAATGATAAGCAAGTTAGTTTAGAAATAAATAAAGACCGACTTGAAGAAGCTTTAAAAATGTCCAAAATAGAGTATAAAACAGCATATCCAGAGGGTGTTAATCATATTCTTCAATACTCACAGACTGGAGATGTAAGTGAATATGGAATCATTGATGAAACAGTTAATGAAAATGTATTAATAGAAATAAAGGAATTTTTATGCACGATTTAAAGATTTATTTTGCCTCCTCAAATGAACACAAAAAGCAAGAAATGATGAGACTTCTTGATGGAGTAGTTCTTACCCTTCCAAAGGAAGAATCTATTTCTTTTGATCCAGTTGAAGATGGAAATAGTTTTATTGAAAATGCTCTGATAAAGGCAAAAGATTTATATAGTAAGGTAAAGGCTCCAGTTATCGCAGATGACTCAGGTCTTGTAGTTGATGCTCTAGATGGAAGGCCAGGTATACATACAAGTCGATATGGAGATGAAAACGGTAAAAAGCTATTGCAAATTGAAAAGAATGCTAAACTTCTTGATGAAATGAAGGGTAAAACAAATCGAAGTGCTCGCTTTGTTTGTGCTCTTGTATTAATGCTTTCAAATGAACAAATTTACATTATCCAAGAAGCTGTTGAAGGATTTATTTCAGATAGTGTTAGAGGTGAACATGGCTTTGGGTATGATCCATTGTTTTTAGTGGAAAATACAAATAAAAGCGCTGCTGAATTATCTGATAGAGAGAAGGATAGCTATTCTCATAGAGGAAGAGCTGCTAGGAAGATGGCACTATTAATTAAAGCACTAAAGGAAGATTTAAAATGAAAAGATGTGAACAAAAGAGTGAAAATACTTGGGATTTATCATCTCTATGTAAAGATATTGAGGATTTTAAAGCTCGCTATGATTTATTAATTAATAAGGTTTCTCATCTTTCTTCTTACAACACTAGATTAGGTGAATCAAGTGACGTACTTTATTGTGCACTAGAAGAAATTAAAGATGTATTAAAAGAAACAGAATGTATCTCAAGCTATGCATTTCTACTCTTCGAAAGTGATGCTAGCAATAGCACTTATAGCGAATGTGCTGGAAAAGCATCATATCTAAGTGCAAAGGTATCTGAAGAATTATCTTTTTTTGAACCTGAAATCTTAGCTATCGATGAAAAGAAATTAAAAGAAATGCTTAGTGAAGATAGATTCGAGGAATATAGAATATTTATTGAAAAAGTAATTCGTTTTAAGCCTCATACATTAACTAAAAATGAAGAAAGAATTCTTTCCTTAAACGCTCAAGCAGCTGAAGCTCCAAGTAGAGCCTTTCATGACTTAGTGGATGTAGACTTAGATTTTGGCCTAGTAAATAATGAAAAGCTAACTCAATCAAGTTACATGAGTTTCATTAGAAGTGAAGATGAAAACATTAGGAAGGATGCATACTTTAAACTACATCAAACCTTTGAGAAAAATCAGCATGTAATTGCTCGTCTTTATGAAGGATCTATAAATCAAGATATCTTTCAATCCCAAGCTCGAGGATATAAATCATCACTAGAAGCATCTCTATTTGCCGATAATGTAAGTGAAGAAGTTTATAGAAATCTTATTAATGCAGTTCATGAAGGCTTTCCTGCCCTACACCGCTACTACAGCTTAATGGCTAAGGTACAAAATAAAGAAAAACTTAAGCACTATGATGTTTATTTACCATTAGTAAAAGATATCAAGTGTAACTATACCTATGATGAAGCTGTAAATATAATTAAAGAAGCAGTAGCCCCACTTGGAAAGGAATATCAAGAAGTATTAGTTAAAGGTCTTACAACAGAACGCTGGGTTGATAGATATGAAAACGAAGGAAAGCGTAGTGGTGCCTTCTCTGCAGGTTGCTATACAGGTAAACCATATATCTTAACCAACTATAAAGATGATGTATTAGATTCTGTCTTTACATTGATCCATGAAGGTGGCCATTCAATGCACTCATACTACAGTGCTACTTCCAATCCATATATGCACTACAATTATACTATTTTTGAAGCAGAAGTTGCATCAACCTTTAATGAACAACTTCTTTCAAGATATTTAATTAGCAATACAAGTGATGAAAAAATGAAAGCTTATTTAATCTCTCATGAGCTTTCATCAATTGTTGCAACGCTATTTAGACAAACAATGTTTGCTGAATATGAGTTATTAATTCATGAAGCAGTTGAAAGAGGAGAAGTTGCAACAGTAGAGGTAATGCGTAAAACTTATAGAACTCTACTTGAAAGTTATTTTGGTCCTATAATGGAATTTGAGAGTTTTTCCGATGTTGAGTGTTTAAGAATTCCACACTTCTATACAGCTTTCTATGTTTATAAATATTCAACAGGAATAAGTGCCGCAATTGCACTCTGTAATAGAGTATTAAATGGTGGTGAAAAAGAAAGAACTGATTACCTATCCTTCTTAAAAAGTGGTGGTTCAAAATACCCAATTGAGTCTCTAAAATTAGGTGGTGTTGATATGGCTAAGAAGGAAAGTGTTCAAAAAGCTATAAAACACTTTGAAACTCTACTTGATGAATTTGAAAAGCTTATTTAATGATTAGGGCGATTATTCGCCCTATCTTTTTATCTTCTTATACTTAAAGAAGTTATTAACCCTTCATCATCATAAAATACATCAAAGATAACATTCTTAGTTCTATCCTTAATATGTAACACTCCATCACCAATACTCACTAAAGCTTCATTTAATGGTAAAACAGAAGCAAGACTTGAGCCATATTGATTTGAGAAGCTCTTTTGATACTCTGCTTTAACATGACTTTCAAGTGATGATAGCGAAAACTCCGAAAAGAAAAAATCTAAAACTTTACTTTCATTAGAATCCTTAATTATATCTGAGAGAATACCAATATCTTTATCACGTGCATATGTAGAAAAAGCTGGCAAAATAATAATCATAAGGATTATAAGAACTAAAATTAGTTTTTTCATATTTTTATTATTTATTATTTTTTGCTTTTGTCAAAGATACATTTTATGGTAAATTATCTCGTGTGAACAAAAAAGAATTAATTCTCAGCCTTACAGAAGGCTTTGTGTTATCATATCGCGATCCACTTGGAAATGATATTCTAATGGATGCGCCAATTAAAAGAATTACTCAAACAGCTCGATTTAGAAAGCTCGATAGAATAAAGCAAAATGGACCAACCTTTTTAGTTTATCCAGGAGCAGTTCATACTAGACTTTGTCATAGTCTTGGTGTGTATTATACAGGAAGACAAATATTATTAGCTGTACTAGAAAATAGCTCTCCAAACTTTACTATCAAAGGTATGAGAAGCTTTCTTATAGCATGCCTCTTACATGATATTGGACACTTTCCATATGCTCACTCACTAAAGGAACTTTCTATTAGAGAACATGAAGAACTTGCTGGAGACATAATAAGAGAAGATAAAGAATTAAACAAAGCAATAGTAGCAGCAGGAGCAGAGATTAATGATGTAATTGCAATAATTGATGATAAACAAAAAGCTACTGGTGAAATTGAATTATATCGTCACATTCTCTCAGGTGCATTGGACCCGGATAAACTCGATTACCTTAATCGTGATGCATTCTTTTGTGGAGTCCCATATGGAAACCAAAATAACGGCTTTGTAATATCAAAACTTCACATTGTTAATAACCGAATAGCAATTGAAAGAGGTGCTTATCAATGTATCGAACACATTTTATTTTCAAAGTATTTAATGTATAAGAACATCTATTGGCATAATGATGTTAGAAGTGCAACGTGCATGATTAAGAAAGCCCTTCTATCAGCAATTCGAGATAATATTTTAAGTGTCAATGATTTATATTTCATTGATGACTACGATTTTGATCGAATTCCAGAAATTTATTCATCTTATGCTCCCCTATCACTAATTACCGATGTAAGAAATAGTATGTTACTTTCTCGAGTATGGGAAAAGGAATGGATCTTTGATGATATAATAAAAGCAGAAGCAAGTGATATTTATACTCGCTTTGAAACAGAGGATAGAATTTATAAAGCTCTATTAGCTTATTATCCAAATTTAAAACCATATCAAGTAATAATTGATATCCCTGAGCCAATCTCATTTGAAGCTGATGTAAATATTTTAAATAAAGATGGTTCTGTAGAGAAATTCCAAGAAGTTACAAAGCTGTTTACTAAGGATGTTGAAAAACAATTTGCATCCTCATTAAGATATGTAGCAATATATGCTCCAAACTTTGTTTCAAGGAAAATTGTTAAGGAGATAATCGATGGAAGAAAATATTGAAAAGAAATCATATCTTGAACTTGTTAATGGTGATATTCCACCATGGGTAATGAGATTTGTTAAGGGTGCTGGAAAAGCAATTAATAGATATAACATGATTAAGGAAGGCGATGAGGTTTTACTTGCTGTCTCTGGAGGTAAGGATTCTCTTGCACTTGCTCTTGCTCTATCGTTGAGATTAAAATGGCTTCCGGTAAAGTATAAGTTAAAAGCTTTAATGATTAACTGGATTGAGCATCCAATTGATGATGAGCATAAGCAAATGCTTAGGTCTTACTTTGAAGCTCTTTCAATTGATTTTAAAATTGTTGATGAAAACCAATTTCCATCTTCATTTAATGGTGATTTCAACTGTTATCTCTGTTCAAGAAATAGAAGAAGAATTCTTTTTGAGTATGCGGCACAAAACGATGTTAAGTTAATTGCAATGGGACATCATCTTGATGATTTAGTAGAGACAACCATGATGAATTTATGTTTTAGAGCAAACTTCTCAACCATGCTCCCTGTTCAAGAATTCTTTGATGGAAAACTACACATTATTAGACCTTTAATTGAAATACATGAATCAGTTACAAAGCGTATTGCTGAAAACTATGATCTTCCTGTGATAAAGCCAGTATGTCCATATGACCAAACAAATATTAGGTCAAAGTTAAAACCAATAATTAAGGAATTAACACATATTGATAAACTTACAAGAGAACATATTTATAATGCGCACAATTTTAATATTCATTTATAAAATTAAGCCTCTTTTTTATAATGCTTACCTGTGTTAAGATTTAAAAAGGTAAATTGGAGATATCTTATGAGATTCAAAAGACTTTCACTTGCCCTGATAGTATTATCAATGTCATTCTCATTGTTTGCAGCGCATTCAATGTTTTTCAGTGCAGGAGATTATGATGCACTCAATCTATATGGCCCTAGAGGGAATAAAGTAGATGCACTTACAGAGATGACTCAAAGTGGCTATATTATCCAAACAGGAGAATGGGAAGCTACTTTTTCAGCAAACTTTGCGGAAATGATTGTATATCCTAATTCATTAATTGCTCTTGTTGGTACAGATAATCCTGAGTTATACCTTCTCGATGGTTCAATAATGATTGAATGCTTTGATAAGGATGTAAATGTATATACTACAACTGCAAAATATGAATTATCAAAAAATGCAGTTGCCCACATTGTATATACAAATGAAGAGGATACAATTGCAAACCTTTCAGATAAATCAATTATTCTTTATGATGCTCTTCGTGATTCCAAGGGTGAAGTAGCACCATATACAATTGTTGATATTATGAAAGCATCATATAATCCATTGATGTATGAACTCAGAACAGCAGAGCTTTATACTAAGGAAATTGCATTTAAGGATTTCAAGGCGACTTTGACAGCAGATACTCAAAAGATTACTATTACACTTCCTCAAAACTTAAAGAGAAGTCAAATAACCTCTTTCCTTGCAAATCTTGAAGTGACTAACCCTGAAATTAGATCAAAATTCACATACAGAACAACACAAGATACTATTACATTAAAGTATGCAATATCCTTAACAGAGGAAGAGTATACAGCTCTTACAGACCAGCTTGCAAAAGAGTTATTACTCTATATCAAGTCGTTCTATCGTCCTGCAGAGCCAAGTGTTAATAGTAAGCTAACACTTTTAGAGAGAATACCTAATATGCCTCAATTTAGTGCTGTTAAGACAACGGTAATTGCGGATATTCCTTCTACTCCAGTTTTTAGTGTTTCTGGAAGTGTAAAAGTTAAGAAAATAAACTAGTTTTTATCCTCTCAAATTTGAGAGGATTTTTTATCCCATTTGGGATATTATATTTTTATGGCAAAAATTAAAGTATTAGACCGTTTAGTTGCTGCAAGAATAGCTGCAGGAGAAGTAATTGATCGCCCAGCAGCTATTGCGAGAGAATTAATAGATAATTCAATTGATGCTAAAGCATCAGAAATAAGTGTAGATGTTAGAGGTGGGGGAATAGAATCACTTTCTGTTATTGATAATGGCTGTGGTATTGATAAAGAAGATTTACCTCTAACAACTCAACCACACGCTACTAGTAAAATTTCAATGATAGATGACCTTTATCATTTAAATACTATGGGCTTTCGTGGTGAAGCACTCTACTCTATTAGCTCTGTTTCTAAACTTTCTATTTCTTCGAATGGTTGGACCTACACTACAGATGGTTCAATTGATGGAGAACTAAGTAAAGGTGGATGCGAAAAAGGTACTAGAATAACAAGTGAAAATTTATTTGGAGCACTTCCTGTCAGAAGGTCATTTTTAAAACGTGATTCAAGTGAAGCACAGTTAATTAAAAATACATTTATTTCAAAAGCCATGGCATTTGAAGCAATTCACTTCAAGTATTACCAAGACGGTGCTTTAAAGGTCGATTTACCAATTAGAAACACATTAAAAGATCGTGTTCTAGATATCCTAACACTTGATTCAAAGCTAAATAGAGCAGACTTTACCTACTTAGAAAGTGAAAACTCTATATACAAAATTAGACTAGTAACTAGTCTTCCATTCTTACATCGAAGTGACCGCTCTGCTATTAAAATATATGTTAATGGTCGTGCTGTTGAAGAGTTTTCTCTAGTACAGGCAGTTTCATATGGTTATGGCGAAACGCTTCCTGGTGGCTCATTTCCATATACTGTAGCATTTATCGATGAAGATCCAGAACTTGTTGACTTTAATATTCACCCTGCAAAAAAAGAAGTAAAAATAAGAAATAGAGCAGAAATTCACCATGCTATTTCATCTTTAATTAGTCAAAAACTTCCTAAGACTATTCCAACAATAAAGTCAAACGAAGAGGAATTACCTCTTGTCCCTGTTGCAACCAAAAAGGTTGCTTTTGAGGATAAAGAGTTTGTTTATAACCAAACAATATCTCAAGAAGGCATTAAGAAAGAGTCTGTTGAAATTAACTCTCCAAGGATAACTTATCAAGATAGCCCAAGAGATAATTCATGGCTTGAAAAGGCTAAAAATCTATCATCTATAAAAAGAGATATTGTTAAGCCTTCTACAGTAAAAAAAGAAGATGTTTGGAATATCGAAGTTAAGAAAGAAATTAAATACATAGGTCAAGCCTTTAAACTCTTCTTAATTTGTGAGTGTGATTCACGCCTCTATCTAGTAGACCAACATGCAGCTCATGAAAGAGTTATATTTAATGAATTAAGAGAGCAGAAAACGGTTCAAAAACTACTACTTCCAAATGAGTTTGAGGTAGATAGCGATATTGATTTATTCTTAAGTGAGCATAGTGATGTCTATACTCAATTTGGTATTGCTCTATCAAAAAAGGAAGATAAGCTTTGGACAATTACAGCTCTTCCAGCTTTAGCACTCTCATATGAAAAAGAGGTTGTAGAGTTAATTAAAACAAAGGTTGGAAGTGACAGCGAAATAGAAGCGGCACTCTATGCAATAATTGCATGTAAGGCAGCAATTAAAGCTGGAGATGAAATTGATAAATATAGTGCAGAGGCCCTATTAGAAAAGGTATTTGAACTAGAAGATCCAGCATGTCCTCATGGAAGAACCTTTATTATCACACTTGAAGAAGAAGAATTAAGGAAGATGGTCGGAAGAACTAAGTGAGATAGTAGTTATTACTTTATTATTCTTACTATCTCTTTTAGTTAGTACTAGAGTATCTGCATCTTTTGGATAATCAGGACCAGATGTTTCTGCAATTATCTTTCCATCTTGATATGCTTCAAGAATAATATCATTATCATTAATTGTTAATGGCTTTACACTGTCATAGTCGAGCAATACAATTCCCTCAGCTTCTGTCCCTTCATCTTTTATTATTGTATATTTATACTCTCCAACACTAAAGGAGCTGAGGCTTGTTATCCTTAAATCATCTGAGATGTAATACTCACCATCTTTATTAAGCTTACAATTAAAGGTTAAATTATTTTCAGGATCAGAAAGAATTAATTCATATTTACCATCTTCAGATAAGATGGTTTTAAATAAAACACTTTCTTTTGTTTTTACACCATCCTCAAATACTGTCTCATGAGATAAATCAACAGTATTTACAACAAATCCCTCTTTTGCACAAGAAAAGAGGGATATTACTATTAAAAGGATGGTTAAAAACCTTACTTTCATCTACTCTCCAAGAAAAGATTTTACTGGGTTAGCATATGAATTAATGACAAAGTCTTTTACTTCATCATTTAAATGATTAATACTTGCTAAGAAAGCATCCTTATCAAAACCTTCATATTTACTTTTGTTTTCATCAGAAGACTTTAAATAGTCATAGCAGAACCAGTTATTAGGCCAAAGAGTATAGTTTGTATGAATTTGTCTATCAACTTCCTTTGCAACCCCTTCTGGTGTTTGGTAATCACCTGTAAGTTCATCACCAATTGCAATATGAACTCTACCCTTCCACTCTCTAATACCTTTGATCATGGAAATAACATCTTCCATAGGCTTTTTGCTGTAAGAACCTTCTTCCTTAGTTTTTACTTCTTCACGAGCCTTATTGATTGCATTAGGATCGTTTTCATAGCTAATTGCTACAGGTACGATGTGACAATTTTTAATTACTTCAGAAAAAGAAAGCTTATCTTTTTTTGGTCCTAAATAAAGCATCTTAATGATAGCTGGATGAGTTACATCAATACCATCCTTACTTCTACCACTCTTTTGAGCTAGCCAAATATTCTTTCCACCTTGAATTGTGTTATAAAAATATTCAGAAAGCCTTACAGTCTCGATATATTTTTCTCTAACAGGAAGATCTCTCTTTACGATTATTGCTCCATTAAGCTTAAATAAATCGAGCAAAAATTGATGCTTTAATAGGTTATCTCCTATAGCCATTTCACAAAGAGGTTTATTAGCCAAGAATAGCGCATAGTCTAGTAAAGCGCAATCGAGGACAATGTCTCTATGGTTGGAGATAAATAAATAACTTTTGTTATTATCAATTTTTTCGAGACCACTTACAGTGAAGCTTTCCATAGTATTTGCAACAACAACCTTCAAGAAAAGACCTGATGTAATTTTATGCTGGAAATCATCATAGGAGTGAACACTCTTTAATAACTCTAAAACATAAACTACAAATTGCTTTCTCTTTGCTTCAACCTCTGCACCCTCACCTTTAATGAGTGCACTGGCAAATGCATAGAGTAATTGAGGATTATTTGAAATTCTTACAATTGCATCATCAACATCTTTTCCTACATATGGTGCGATATCGCTATATTGTGATCTATCAAAATTCACTTGTCACCACCAATGAGAGTCTTCATATATTGGGTTCTCTCCCAAGCTGAACCATTAGCAAGATTTTCTTGAGCCATCTTACCTTTAAATTCATCAATAGTCTTATAATTCTTCTTGTCCATCCATGCACTAAGTTCATCGCACATAGTCTTAATAATTGTTTCGTCCTTTAAGTAAACTGTACAAATCTGACAAGCAGCAGCACCAGCAAGCAACATTTTAATTACAGTTGAAGAAGAATGAATACCTCTGTTTGCAGCTAATGAGCACTTAACCTCACTACTCATTAAAGCAATCCATCTTAAAGAAGGTGCATATTCATTAAAGCTTGAAACACCTCCAAGATGAGACATTTTTTCATTCTCAATATCAATATCTGGACGGAAGAATCTATTAAATAATACAAGACCATTAATACCAATTTTATCAAGTTCAGAAATTGTATAAGCAAGTGAAGAATAGTTATCACCCATTTTAATAGATACAGGTAGCTTAGTACTCTTTCTCATTCTTTTTGCAAACTTGAATAGTGCTTTATCAACATCTTCTCCACTAACTCTTCTATCTTGAGCAATTGGATAGTAGTTTAACTCAATTGCATCAGCACCAGCCTTTTCAAAAGAAGAGATATATTCTTCCCAAGTTGATATATCAGAACAGTTAATTGAAGCTATTACAGGAATTGATAATTCTCTTTTTGCATCCTGCAAAAGCTTTAAATAGCTATCTAAATAGTAATCTTTTGAAACATTAGTAAAATATTCTGAAAAGTCAGAATGATCAAGGAACTCTGAATTTTTAACCAGTTGTTTTCCAACCTCTGTTTCTATTTGTTCTTCAAAAATTGACTTTAATACGACTGCTCCAGCTCCATTTTCTTCACACTTTTTTAAACTTTCAATATTACTTGTTTTAGGGCCTGAGGCAACTATTATAGGATTTCTCAGTTTTAATCCTAAATAAGAAGTAGATAAATCTGCCATAGTAAATAACTCCTTCAATTATTTAGTATATCATACATATTGAAAGAATTTGAATAATTACGTAAAGCGTTTTAAAAACTCTTTTTCTAACTATATTAATCAATCAATAAAAATGGAAAAGCAAAAAATTGTCAGCATCATTTTATTAAATTATACTTAATTTCATGATAATCTTATTAATTTACGCTTTTTACAAAGCAAGCATGAAGTGAGTTTTTCATCACTACATGCTTGGTAAAGACTTTAAAGTTTATATCCTAAGGTCTCAGCAATTGAATAAAACTCTTCTTTATTTAATCCAGAGTCTAAAATTGCCGCATCTATAGTAATTATACCTTTACCAACTAAATTTAATAAAGCTTTAACAGCGATACTAATACCTTCAGTTTTTCCATTATCATAAGACTTAGCAGCATACTGTTGTACAGCATCACATACATGATCTTCACCTTCTACTGTTGTTTTATAATACATAGTACATCCCCTTATAACATTATCATTCATTTCAAGATAATTAGATGAAACTAAACTTTGCATTAGATTATCTAATTCTTCTCTTCCTTTATTTTTAGCATTTACATAAATTATAAAACTACCATCATCAAGTGGCAACTTTGATTCCTCTTCTGTCCTTTTAAATTTATATAATTGCTTACCTCTATCAAAGATATCTTCTTCCATTAGAAAGATTACTATCTGAGTTTTTATCTCATTGTAGCTACTTATACCTTTTCCTAATGCATACCTAGAATCTATCATTGATGATATATATCTTGCTCTTTTTACTTCATCTCCTTTCTTAGATGCTTGTACCTCTATATCATAGTAAGTACCTTCTTTATCAACAGCAAGACAGTAAAGAATAACAGAATGTGCCTTTTCAAAGAGATGTATATCATCTTGTGTGTTAATTTTTAATATGGATATATCATCTCTATTTAAGGTTACTCGAACAATATGCTCTACAAAAGGAATATTATCCTTTGCCATAGTGCGAAAGAGAGTATCGTCGATAGGTCGTAGTGACCTCGCTATCGCTCTTTCTTCATCTGTATATTTTGATTTTAAATTCAATATATGTTTCCTTATTAATACTTCTCGAGATAGTACTACAAAGACTTACTATCTCTTACTTTTTATTACCTCCTATGAATAATAGAAGTAAAATGATTAAAAAAATTAGTTTAAAATAATGATTTGTATATATTTGATTAATATAATTATTGATATAATAAATAATTAAAAATTTTGTATAATTAATTTTAGTTTCATAAAATTTAAAGGAAATTATTCAATTCGATTTAACTGAAAGCGCAAAATAAGAGGGAGCCATCTAGACTCCCTTCATATTTGATATATCCAGGTTTTAACGTGAGATCAGCATTGTCTTTGGGTCGAGGCGTACTGAAAGTGGCTTTGCTACGTCCTCGCCGTGAGCTCTTACAACTGTCATTACAACCTTATCAACATCCTCTCTATACTTTAAGCCTACGAGAACATCGATATATGGGATATATTTCTCAAGTGTATTAGGTACACCATATTCATCATATACAACATCAGGTCTTACTGGAGATACACTGAACCATACTTCAAGGTTCATCTCCTTAGCAAACTCTCTAATCTTGATAATATCATCATCTTCAGCCAATGTGAGCTTGTAACCATCAAATAAAATTGCATCTGCTTTGAAAGCACCCTGCTCAATTAAAGACTTAAGAGACTTTAAAACTTTTTCAATTGATACCTGGTTCTGAGAAAAGTTCATTACAACGCGATTAGATAAAATGCTTGAATAAACATTATGAGCATCATCTAAGCTCTGGACCTCAGAAATTTCTCTGAAAACCTCTTTATACCAGTTCATTACATGTTCTACGTTTCCTGAGAATGAAACGTGGATTACGTTTTCACCTCTAAGAAGTTTATCTGTAGCAAGATGTACAAGACATGCTGTCTTACCTACACCGTGACGTGATACTATAACGCCCATATTGCCCTTACCAAGGCCTCCATTAATTGCCTCGTCAAAGACGCGAAGTGGACTAATCTTGTTCAATTCCTGGATATCCATATTATACCTCCAAATTGAGTTTTATTTTCTTCATTATATCATGGCAAACATTGTTTTCAATATAATTAACAAAGCATTATTTATTTTTTATGCATTATATTTTCTTTCTATCCCTTACCAACAAGGAATATCTATATCTAAAAAATCTATTAAATATTCTTATTTTATATTCACTTTCATAATATAAGAATGATTAAACTGATATTCAAAATACATATTGTTTACAAACTATTATCACTCTTAATTTTTAATAGTGAACTACCGCCACCCTAAAGGATTGCAGCTTCCGGTTTAACCCTGGTTTGCTTCCAGTTCTCATATGAAACTTCAAAGCCTGATCCAGGTTCCGCCAGAGTACCCATGTGTTCCGAATGGGTGCTGACTCTCATCTCATACTGGCCAGCAAG
>NZ_JAXEGN010000138.1:0-3624 GCF_034103065.1 Bullifex sp.
GAAAAAGAAATAAACTTGCCATTAAAAGATGGTAATAATATCATTTATGTAAATGCAGAAAATAAAGGTCGAGAAGATTTAAATAATCTGATGCAAAGTTTAATTTCTTATGATTTAAGTGAAATGAAAGACGAAGTGATGATGGAGTGCGCTATGTATTATAAGACAACACAAAAAGGTGAAGATAAGGTTTGTGAAGCAATTAGAGAGTATGCAGCAAAATCCTATGATGAGGGTAAGGATGATGGCATTAAAATTGGCAAAGCAGATGGCATCAATATTGGAATTGCGAAGGGTACTGTAAAAACACTTATTAATCTTGTTAATAGTGGAAATATTACACTTGAATTTGCAATTGCAAACTCTGGTTTATCTAAAGAAAAGTTTATGTCTATTGCTAAGGAATTAGGACTAAGCTATTAATCAATTAGCTGTTTGCTCAGCTTCTAAAAAGGAACTGAGCAAAGCTGTTAAATATTATAAATTATTACGATTAACTACTCTCTTGGATAATTCATTAGCGACGTTCGCAGGAACCATTTTTGAAATATCAGCACCAAATGCAGCCATTTCCTTAATTGCAGAACTACGTAAAAGAAAATAATGTGGGTCGGTTGGCATAAATAGAGTTTCAACACCAGGAAGAAGTTGTTTATTTGTCATTGCTAATTCAAATTCATATCCGAAATCAGCTAGAGCTCTTACACCTCTTATCATGACATCAACACCTAATTCTTTTGCAATATCAACAGTCAAACCGTTGTATGATAAGACTTCAATATTATCATGGTTTATAAAATTATCTTTAATAAGCTTTATTCTCTCTTGTGCAGTAAATAAACACTTCTTTGCAATATTATCAGCTACAACTACATAGAGTTTATCATAGAGCTTTGCACTACGCTCAATGATATTGATGTGTCCAAGTGTTGGTGGATCAAAGGATCCAGGAAACATTGCTTTAGTCATACCTTAGCCTCTTCTACATATGATTTCATCTTCTCATAATTTTCTTGAGATTCATAAGTATATCTTTCAATGATAGACCATGAACCATTTTCATTCTTTTCAAGCTTTGCAAAACAACCTTTACCAATGTAACTAATTGTTTGATTTTCTCTTACTGGATGTTCACTTTTAATCTTATCTAAAACACAATCAAAATGAACAAAGGATGAATCAGGAGAACACATTGCTTGAGAAATATTTAAAATGGTTTGTCCACATATAGAACACTTATCAAGTGGTTCTTTAATTACCTTTGTTGGAGATACTTGTAAATGTGATTTATATGAATGTGGTTTAGGAACTCCTGATACTTGGTTTAATGTAGAAAAGCCAACTAACTTTGAATCATCATTTACTTTTTTCTTTTCTTTTTTCTTGATTTCCTTTTTAGGAATATTATTTTTTTGCTTCATATACTCATTATAATGAAAAAGGTGGCAAATTTGCCACCCTTAATTAGTAATATGCAGGACTTAGTTAGCCTTTTTTCTGATAAGTTCTTTAACTTTAGCAGCCTTACCAACCTTACCTCTGATGTAATAGAGCTTAGCTCTTCTAACACGACCTTTTCTAACAACTTCAATCTTGTCAATTCTTGGTGAGTGAAGTGGGAAAATTCTCTCAACACCTACACCGTAGCTAATCTTTCTTACTACGAATGATCTGCCAATACCTGTATTATTCTTAGCAATTACGATACCTTCGAAAACCTGAATTCTTTCAGTTGTACCTTCAACAATCTTGAAGTAAACTTTAATTGTATCACCGACAGAGAAATTCTCTGCATCCTTCTTAATCTGCTTTGCTTCAATAGCCTTAATTAAGCCCATTTTTGCCGAACCCCTTAATATCTAATAATTGTATAAATTTTTTTCTGCTTTCTACGTCGAGAGAGGCGTTAGTCAGCACTTCCGGTCGGCTCAGCATCGTTTTTTCGAGCCTTTGGAAAACACGCCAGGTAGCAATCCTTTCGTGATGACCGGATAATAATACATCAGGAACGTTTTTTTGGCAATACCTTTCTGGACGAGTATATTGAGGATATTCAAGTAAAGGAGAAGAAAAACTTTCGTCTTCTAGACTTTCTTTTGATATTACCCCATCAATAAGTCTAAAGATTGCATCAATAATTACGATTGAACTAGTTTCTCCACTAGTTAATACGTAATCACCAATAGAAATCTCATCATCAACCCATTCATCAATAACTCTTTGATCAAGACCTTCATAGTGACCACAAATAAATGTCAATCTCTCTTCTTTGGAAAGAGAATTAGCATAGTCTTGGTTAAAAAGCTTACCAGATGGAGTTGGGAAGATTACACGTGAAGCAGCTGCATTGATACTGTTTAATGCATCAAATAATGGCTCGGGCTTTAATACCATTCCAGCACCACCACCATATGGGATATCATCACATGTATGATGATTATCATATGTGTAATCACGAAAATTAATAATATTGTAAGTTATTATCCCCTTCTCAACTGCACGAGCCATAATAGAGTTCTCAAAGAACGCTTTTATCATGTCTGGGAATAGCGTTAGAATGTCTATGTGCATTAGTCCATCAATTCCTTGATTAAGAGAGTAATCTCTTTTTTCTCGAAATCAGGTTTAGAGACAAACTGAGGGATGTTTGGAATTATTTTTAAGTTTCCATTAATATCGCGCACATTAAGGTACAACCCTTGAGCACCATCAGAAAGATACTCAACAGTACCAAGGGTTTTTGAATCATACACAAGATTTAAACCAATAAGGTCAGCAATATAATATTCACCTTTTTTAAGTCTTGGCGCTTTATTACGTGGAATATACATAACAGAACCTGATAAGAAACGTGACTTTTCAGGAGCGTCATATCCAACAAATTTAAAAAGTATATCAGAAGAATGAACTTTTACGTCTTCAATTGTAACAGCTACCTGTTTACCGTCCTTAGTTTTAAGTAAACAAGAATCAAGCTTTAGTAGGTGTTCATACTCTCCAGAGAGAGAATTAATCCTTAAAAAGCCATTAACTCCATGTGTTTTACCTACTGTAGCGGTAGCAAGTAGCTGTTCTTCCATTAGTCTAAAATCTCCAAAACGGCACGTTTGCCATCTTTAGTTGCGCTGGCGGAAAGAATAGTTCTTATCGCTTTTGCAATTCTGCCCTGTTTTCCGATGACCTTCCCGACATCATCCTGAGCAACATGAAGCTCAAGAATAGTGGATTTTTCACCCTCTACTTTATTGACGGATACTTCATCAGGGTTATCGACAAGGCTCTTGACTACGAATTCAACAAGTTCCTTCTCCATAACTTACCCTCCGGTTATCAACCCTGGACGGTGCGGTTACAAGAAATACCTTTTGCGTTAAGAATCTTCTTTACTGTTGCAGATGGGTTTGCACCCTTCTTTAACCATTCAGCTGCTTTTTCTGCATCGATTGTAGTCTGTCTATCTTCTGCTTCAATTGGATGATATGTACCAATCTCATCAATAGTTCTACTTGTTGCTGCAGCTCTGCTGTCCATAACAACAACACGATAGTAAGGTCTCTTCTTAGACCCAAAGCGCTTTAGTCTCATGCTAACACTCACGGCTTTACTCCTTATTCTACTTGATAG
>NZ_JAXEGN010000139.1:0-4765 GCF_034103065.1 Bullifex sp.
CACACGGAAATAGCAGAAAGAACTTTTCAAGACAAAAAAGAGTATTAAGAAATGTAATTGACCAAGTAATTTGGGGAGAAAAGGCTATCAGAGGCTTTATGCTTGAAAGTAATATCTTTGAAGGTAACCAGCCAATCTGTGGTGATAAATCTTCATTAAAGTATGGTGTTTCTGTTACTGATGCTTGTATTGGCTGGGAGGAAACTGAAAGAATCTTAGTTCATAGTGCTCAGCTATTAAAGAAGGCAGAACGCTATGGTGGAGTAGTGGAGGTACTATGAAAAAGGCATTAATAATCTTAGCTCATGGTTTTGAAGAAGTTGAAGCATTAACAGTTGTTGATGCTCTAATTAGAGGAAACATAAAAACCGTTACAGCATCAATTACAGATGATTTAGTTGTTCAATCAAGTCATGGAGTAAAGGTTTTTTGTGATGCTAAACTTATTGATGTTAAAGATGAAGTGTTTGATGTTGTATTCTTACCAGGTGGAATGCCAGGTAGCATTAATCTTGCTCAAAGCTTTGATGTTAATGAAGTTGTAATTAAGCATGCACAAGGAAAAATAATTGCAGCAATTTGCGCAGCTCCTGCTGTTGTATTTGGCCCTGCAGGATTATTAGAGGGTAAAAAAGCAACTTGTTATCCTGGCTGTGAATCATATTACCCAGGCTTTAACTTCTCTGAAGAGGGAGTAGTTAGAGATGGTAACTTAGTAACAGCAAAGAGTGCAGCTTATGCCTGGGATTTAGGCTTTACACTCGTTGAAATGCTAGAGGGTAAAAAGGCTGCTGAAAAGGTAAAGAATAGTATTTATTTTGAGTATTAAGCTGCAATCTTCTTTTTAAGATCCTCTGTTCTAAAGCTCACCTTTGATAGATATTCATCACGGGTGAGTTTTTTACTATCCAGTAAACACTCTGTAATAATTAAATATGCATAAGAGAGTCCATATTTTTTAACAATATGTTTTAAAATCTTATTTTCAGTTAGATGAATCATTACAGGCTGGAAAACATCGTTGATATAACAATCTAAAGCTTCAGAAAAAGATACTTTGCTATTAGATTCCTTAGTTAATGCACGACGATAAGCTTGAATGTGTGCATAAACCTCAACAACAGAATAATTATTAAAACAATCCATGGTCTTATTAAGGATCATGTTTATCTCTTTTTGTGTCATAATTCCTCCAAAAAGAATCCTTTCATACCTCGTCTTTTGTCACATCTATAAATAATATCTTTTTTCATTTTGGTCAAGATGTTGTAATATTGTGTTTGTAACTTATTTTAATATAAGAAAAAAAATATAATAAAATGCTAATAATAAATAATTTTTTTTATCTTGAATTACAAATATTAATTAGTTTATCATCTTTCTCTAGAGAGGTAAAATAATGAAATTTTTCCCTGATAACTATTTCCCAATTCTTTCTGAAAGAGAGACAGAAAGAGCAATAAAACTTGTAAAAGATATTTTCCAAAGAGAACTAAGTGGAGCTCTTAGGTTATCACGTGTGACATCTCCTTTATTTGTTAAAGCAGGTAGTGGTATTAATGATGATTTAAATGGTGTAGAAAGGCCTGTTAGATTTGAAATTGGTAATATGAATAATAGCAAGATGGAGATTGTCCAATCCCTTGCTAAATGGAAGCGTATGGCTCTTGCTGATTACCAAATTAAACCAGGTTTTGGTATTTATACAGATATGAATGCTCTTCGTCCAGATGATGATATTGATGCCATTCACTCAATCTATGTGGACCAGTGGGACTGGGAAAGAGTATTAGGTGATAATGAAAGAAACCTTGATTTCTTAAAGTATGTAGTAAATGAAATCTATTCAGCTTTAAAGAGAACAGAGTTCTTAGTTCATGAGACTTATTCTGCATTAACTCCTGTGCTTCCTGAAAAGATTACATTTATCCATACTGAAGATGCATTAAAGCGCTATCCTAACTTAAGTTCAAACGAAAGGGAAGCAGCACTTGCTAAGGAATATGGTGCTATCTTCTTAATTGGTATTGGTAATAAGCTTGCAAATGGTGAGCCACACTCAGGTAGAGCTCCTGACTATGACGATTGGTCAACACCTACCTATGATGACTACAAGGGGCTTAATGGTGATATCATTGTATGGGACCATGTTAGAGGTGCATCATTAGAATTAAGTAGTATGGGTATTAGAGTAAATAAAGAAGCGCTTTTAAGACAGCTTGAGATAAAAAATGCCCTTGAAAGAAAAGACCTTTATTGGCATAAGAGACTTCTTAATGGAGAATTCCCTGAAACAATTGGAGGAGGTATTGGTCAAAGTAGACTTTGCATGTTCCTATTAAAGAAGGCTCATATTGGTGAAGTTCAAGCTTCTGTATGGCAAGATGAAGCCATAGAGGAAGCAAAACAATTAGGTTTTAAATTAATTTAATAAAGTACAAATAGTCTGCCACATGAATTACCACGTGGCAGATATTTTTTTACATTTTCTTTACGATTGCTTTATAGAATTCAACACCCTTTGGAAGTACATCTACATTGATGTTTTCGTCAATAGCATGAATTGAACCATATTGCTGTTCATTAATTTCTAGTGGAGCAAATCTAATTGCATTTTTAGTTACTGGAGAGAAGAATCTTGCATCAGTACCTCCAGTCATTGCATATGGTGAAGGAATTACTCCTGGAAAGATTTCTTTAATTGTATCTTCAATTAACTTAAACTCTTTACCGTTATGATCAACAACAGGACAAGCTGTAGACGAATAAATTACTTCAGTTTCAATATCAAATTGCTTAGCTCTCTCACTAATAATTCTATAAGTTTCATCTGCATCCTGGTGATGAATTACTCTTGAGTTACCAGTAACATACGCTGTTTCAGGAAGTACATTTAACCCATTTGACCCAGAACAAGTAGTAAATGCCATTGTAGTTTTTATCATTGCGGTAGCAAGAGGATTTACTTTAGGAAGAACTTTATTTAATAAAGGTGATAATCCCTTTGCATGGCGTAGGACAAAGCCAAGAGGACCATCAATAGTTGGTCCAAGGCGTCTAAACATTTCTATTGTGGTATCATTTAATTTAGCTTCAAATGGATCATCCTTCTCAACTGAGGCCATGAATTGTCCCAGTCTTACAAGTGGAGTGTTTTTGCCAGGAACAGATGCATGTCCTCCTTTACCCTTTGCGATAAACTTGAAATTACATGTTCCTTTTTCAAGTGTTCCGATCATAGCAAAACGACCCTTAGCACCCTTAAGAGGCTCTGATTTGATCATACCACCTTCATCAATTAAGAACTGTAAGTGTACTTTTTGTTGTTGCAAGTATTTAACAATTTTAGGAGCCCCATCACCAGCAACCTCTTCGGTATTTGAAGAAGCAATATATACATCTACATTTGGCTTATAGCCTTCAATAATTAATTCTTCAAGGGATTGGAAAATACAAAAGAGTGCACCCTTTGTATCTACTGTACCACGTCCCCAAACTTTTCCATCAACTATTTTCCCTGAAAAAGGAGGGTAAGTCCACTTTCCTGTTGCTTCAACAACATCTTGGTGGCTCATAAATAAAATAGGGGCATTGGTTGGTTTTTCTGCTTTCCACTTTAAAAGCATCGCCCCATCGAAAGATTTAAATTCCATTGTTTTAAATACATTTGGAAAGAGCTCTCTCAATAGATTTTGAAATTTTTCAAACTTTTCAAGAGTTAATTCTCCTCTAACACTTACTGTTTCGACTTGAATCATCTTTGATAGCTTTTCTTCATATTTCATTTTAACATTCCTTTTTTAAAAAATACGTAACTTAGTCCAATTGCAATTGCTCCACATGCAATTAACAAGAAGCTTGTTTGGTTAATCATAGATGGAACAATTAAACATAATAATACCATAAATGAGAGTGGAAAAACTGTTATCTTGATACTTTTCTTAAAGTATTGATAACCAAGAGCTCCAAATAGGGCTGGAAGTACGTTGTCAAAAGCAGGTTTAATTACTGGATTTTGAAGTATTGGTGTTAGTGGAATTAGTAATAATACTCCAATAAAAATTACTAACATTGTTACAAGAGAGCTTGTAGCAACAGATAGTGTTGAAATAATTTCATTTTCTGTGCTTCCTACCTTTGCACCAGCCATATCCCTTGAGTTAAATGCACAAGGAAGCTTTAGGTTTGTAATGTTTCCTGTTAAAAATGTTAAATATGATGCACCAGAACCAAGTAATGGGACATAAATTAAATATTCAACGATACATGATGGAACATATACAATTAATACAGATACAATTGCTTTGAAAAAAGCAGGCCATTCAATAGTACTTCCAGTTACGTATGCCATTATAAATGGACATGATAATAGCATGATTACACCAATTGAAAGCATTGTTTTACCAGTTCTATGTATCTCGTTTTGATATTCTTCAAAGTTAAATTCTTCATTCATAGTTTATCCCTCCTTAAAATAAGTTAGCGATTACTGCTGCAAACATTCCGGCAAGCATTGCAAGAGAGAGTGAGAAGTTCTCAAGCCAAGAAGTTGAAAACTTCTTTGAAAGGTAATCAAAAAGAGCCATAAATACCCCAGAGACGAGGAGGGTAATTAATGGTGTAGAATTTGCTTTAACAAATGCGGTAGCAATATATGAGCCTACGAATGTAGCACAAAGTCCAATCATCATACCTGTCATTGCAAAATTTGCAAAACCACCATTTGAGGATTTCTTATTACCTTGTGATAATTTAAGCTTTGATG
>NZ_JAXEGN010000140.1:0-2584 GCF_034103065.1 Bullifex sp.
GTAGAGCTCCAGGATTACTTCGCAGAGAAGAACGTTCTCATCATCGGTGGTGATGGTTGGGCATACGATATTGGTTACGGTGGTGTTGACCACGTTGTTGCTTCTGGTAAGAACGTTACAATCCTCGTACTCGATACAGAAGTATACTCTAACACAGGTGGACAGGCTTCTAAGTCAACTCCTATCTCAGCAGTTGCTAAGTTCGCTAACTCTGGTAAGAAGCTTGGTAAGAAGAACATGGGCTTCATGTGCATGAGCTATGGTTATGTATATGTTGCTTCTTGTGCTCTTGGTTACAACAGACAGCAGGCTCAGAAGTGTCTCCAGGAAGCTGTTGCTTACAATGGTCCTTCAATCGTCTTCTGTTATGCTCCATGTATCAACCACGGTATCAACATGCGCTTCAGCCAGGTTGAGGCTAAGAAGGCTGTTGAGGCTGGTTACTGGCCACTTTACCGCTTCAACCCAAACGGCGAAGCAGGTAAGAAGTTCACATGGGAAACAAAGCCAGCTACAAGCGACTATGTTGACTTCATTAAGGGTGAGGTTCGTTACTCATCACTATATAAGACTAACCCAAGCGAAGCTGATGATCTCTTCACAAAGGCAGCAGCAGATGCTAAGGAAAGACTTGCATTCTACGAGAAGTGTGGTGCAGTCATGGGTGAAATCCTCTAATATAGGATATTACCTAGAAGTCAAAGGGAGTTCTTCGGAGCTCCCTTTCTTTTTGCTTATTAAAACTTCTTTTTTTAATGAAATAAAACCATTGGAAGAAAGTATTCACCAAAAAATTTATTTTGTGATGTTTCTTAATAAGTATGATTCTTCAAATGAAGAGCTACTATTATTATCTTATATATATTAGTTAATTCTACTAAGAGTAGAGCTTTATGCTTTTATTTTAGTGTTACGATAGGTTTGGAGATTAATATGAATTTTACACCTATTGATTTTAATAATTGGAAGAGAAGGGAAGTGTTTTTTTATTTTTCTAAAATGGCACCAACTGGTTATTCTTTAACTGTTGATATTGATGCTAAAAAACTAAAAGATACATTAAGACAAGCAAAGCTTAAGTTCTTTCCTGCATATTTATATTTAGTCACAAAGTGTATTAATAAAACTATTGAGTTTAAAATAGCATTAAATGATGGTGTACTTGGTTACTACGATTATCTAACACCACTATATGCATCGTTTCATGAAGATGATAGAACTTTTTCACATGAAAACACGCAAGGAAGTTGCCTCCTTTTAAGGAGGCGAAGGAATTGCGTAAAGACTTGTATCATAAGTAATAAAGTAGTATAATACTAATATGGAAACAGTAATTACAGCTAAACTCTTATTGCATGTGTCTGAAGATGAATTTAAGCTTCTTCAAGACGTTTCTGATGCATATAGAGACGCCTGTAATTATGTCTCAAACCTTGCTTTCCATCAGGGGGAATATAACAGAATCAACCTTCAGAAGATGAGCTATACTTATCTTCGTTCAGAGCTTGGATTAAAATCGCAGATGGCAATATCTGTTACAAGAACTGTTGCTGGCAAGTATAGTCCGGAGAAGAGAGCTGATTTGAATAAACCTGTATCATTCTCTATTTCTCAATGTGATTTTGTGGCTAATCGTGATTGGTCTATTAACATTAGTAAAGGCATTGTCTCTCTTAATACCCTTGATAAGAGGATAAAGGTGCCATTCTCTGCAAAGGGATATGAACGATATATAAATGAAAGCACAAGGTTTGGAGGAGCAAAGCTTGTCATCTCTAAAAACAAGGCATATTTGTATACCTCGATAAAGCTGGATTCTCCAGAGTTCTGTTTTGATGATAATAAGGTTGTTGGAATAGACAGGGGGATAATAAATCATGCAGTTACATACGATGGCGAGAAAACAAAGTTCTACAGTGGAACAAAGCTAAAGGAAACGAGAGCTAAATATAAAGCTGTAAGGCAATCTTTGCAGAAGCGAAATACATCATCTTCCAGGCGAAGGCTCAAGGCTATCGGTAAAAGAGAAAACCGCTATGTCAATAACATGAACCATGTATTGGCAAAGACACTCGTAGCCAAAGCGGAAAGAGGAACAACATTCGTCCTTGAAGACCTCTCAGGTGTAAGAGCAGCAACTACAAAGGTCAAAAGAAAAAACAGATACATCAGTGTCTCATGGCCTTATTATGATTTCCAAGAGAAACTCGAATATAAGGCAAGGCTTGCTGGAGATTCTGTGATTTATGTAGATCCAAGGTATACATCCCAGATCTGTCCTATCTGCCATCATATCGAAAAGAGCGCAAGAGACAGGAGTAAGAGAATGTATACATGTAAGCATTGTGGTTATAGAAGCAATGATGACAGAATAGGGGCAATGAATATCTATCAGAGAGGGGTAGATAAGATAAAAAAGGTTGTTGGATAAATTCTGACAGTCTGGGGCACAGTCAATTGCCCCACGATGTAACGCCATCTGCAAGTCCATAGAAGGAAACTGCAGGAATTAAAGGCAGGAGGCTAGAAGCCGTTAGTACTGCTGGGCAGTTGCAAGCTGGCACCCTTTAGGGTGGCGGTAGTT
>NZ_JAXEGN010000141.1:0-9672 GCF_034103065.1 Bullifex sp.
GTAAAAAAGAAATACATATGAAGATGATTAAGACTCCATATGTATTAAAAGTAGCTGTATAAAAAGCAGTAGCGGTGTCATGGATGCACCCGTGGCTAAACTCCACGATGCTCTGGCAATTCAATTGCCGAGTAATTCACAAAAGCAGCAAATAAAAATTAATAATCCTTATTTAACTATTGCTGGTCAAACAGCACCTTCACCTGGTATTACATTTATTCGTGGTGGATTGACTTTTAATACACATGATATTGTTATGCAACACGTTCGTTTTAGAATGGGTGATGCTGGTGCAGAAATAGGGGAAGGCTATGAACCTGAGATATCAACAGCTGCAAATGGCAACTCTTACAATATTGTTGTTGATCATTGTTCAGTTTCTTGGGGCGTAGATGAGAATCTATCTGTATCAGGAAAAAGAGGATATGGCCCTGAAAATGCTTCTCATGATATTACCTACAGTAATAACTTTATTTCAGAATGCTTAGCTTGGTCTGTTCACAAAAAACAAACTATGAACCATTCAATGGGTACTCTAGTAATGGATGATTGCACAAATATTGCAATTATTGGCAATTTCTATGCTCACAACTACGAACGTAATCCATGGTTTAAAGGAAATTCTTCAGGTCTTATTGTAAATAATTTAATCTATGATCCAGGTGCTTGGGCAATTAGATTATCATGGATTCCAAAGGAATGGAAAGGCTTAGAAGAAAAACCTTCAACTCCTATTGTTTCAATTGTTGGTAACTATGAAAAGGAAGGACCTTCTACAGTAGTAAAAGCTATGGTTGGTTCAAATTATCCTGAAAATGATGAAAGATGTTATATGGAAGATAACATTATTGTAAAAGTAGATGGTACAACACCAGGTAATCTAACTGATGAATCTATTCCTGTAACACTTCTTGATGAAAAACCTATATGGATTGATGATTTATCTGTAATAAGTGCATCTGAGGTGCCTGAATATGTATTAAAATATTCAGGAGCTAGACCTAAAGATCGTGATGAATTTGATCTAAGACTTATTGAAGAATTTAAAACAGGAACTGGAAAGATTATTGATAGTCAAAATGAAGTTGGAGGATACCCTGAGGTAGAATCTACATATAGGAAACTATTACCTTGCTTAGGTCCTGTTGATGTATGGCTCGATTACTATACATCATCAGTAATGCCATTATAATAAAAGAATGCACAAAGCTTTCGGGCTTTGTGCATTTTATCAGTTTAATTTGTTTCTATCTCTTCGCCTTTAGCATTATATGAATAGATTTTAGTTTCTCTCACTGCTTTATCAAGCATCTGACCCATATCAAGTTTTTCAAAGTGTTTTGTCATCAGCTTCTTATCTGGATTGGTAACAGGATGCTTAGGCGAGAATATAACACAGCAATCTTCAAAAGGTAAAATAGAAGTCTCATATGTGCCTATTTTCTTACTAATTGAAATAATCTCTTCCTTGTCCATTCCAACTAAAGGACGTAATACAAGATAATCAGTCATACTGTCAGTGAAAGCCATTGCAGGGAGGGTTTGTGAAGCAACCTGGCTTAATGCTTCACCTGTAATAATTGCGTTGTAACCTCTTTCATTGCAAAGGCGCTCGGCGACTTGCATCATACAAGCTCTAAACATCAATGTTGTTTCATCTTCATATGCATTATCTCTTATGTATAGCTGTTGCTGGGTAAATGGAACAACAAAGAGTCTAGTTCCGCCCAAATATGGGCTAATTAATTTTGCAAGAGTTTTAACCTTCTCAAGTGCTTCATCACTTGTATATGGATATGCATGGAAATATAAGCAATCAAGATTAACACCCCTTTTTGCCATTTCAAAACCTGCAACAGGTGAATCAATACCGCCAGATAAAAGTAAAATACCTTTACCAGCTGTTCCTGAAGGAAGTCCACCAATTCCTTTCTTTTGGCTTGTATATAAATATGCTTCACTTCTTATTTCAACATTTAATACAAAGTCAGGATTAGTTAAGTCTACTCTCATATCAGGGTAGATATTATGTATTAAATCGGCAAGGTCACATGAAATTTGGTAGCTTGAAAGTTCAAAGCCCTTATCCTCACGGCGAGATTGTACCTTAAATGACTCCTTTCCAGTTAAGCCAGCTTTCTTAATTAAATACTCAGCCTTCTCTCTTATTAAATCCATATTCTTTTCGCATACAACAGCCTCTGCGTATGCAATAATACCAAATGTAGTTGAAAGTGCTTTATCAATAACCTCATCTGGACATTCAGGATCAATATAGAAAAAGATTCTACCTTTTTGCTTTACAACATTTGAGTGGTATGGCCTAAGCTTATCCTTAATATTGTGTCTTAATCTATTCTCAAATAGAGCTCTATTTTGTCCCTTTAATGAAATTTCTCCAAGTTTAATCAAATATAGCTTTTTCACTTAAAATTCCTTTACCTTATTAATTATTAGCTTTGCTAGCTTAACTGCTTCTTCTTCATCGCTTTCTGGAGCAAATGATATTCTTATTGTACCCTTTGCATCACTTGGCGAATAGCCTAAAGCGATGATAACATTTTCACTTTTTCCCTTAGCATTATTCGAGCAGGCAGAGCCAGAGGATACTTCATAGCCTTCATCACTTAGCATCCTTGTTAATACCTCAGATGGAAGTGGGGTAGTGATAGTAAGTACATATCCTGTTATATCATTTTCAGGAGATAGTACCTTAATATTATTCTCAATAAACATATTCCTAAGTTTATGATTTATACTCATTACTCTTGATGAATCTTTTTCATAGCATTCTAATGCAGTTAAGAAAGAAACTATTGCTGGAAGATTTTCAGTGCCACCTCTAACACCCTTTTCCTGTCCACCTGCTTTAGCTATTGCTTGGATATCACCACGCTTTAAATACAAAAGTCCTATTCCTCTTGGACCATGTATCTTATGAGAAGAAAATGAAGCTCCATCAACATCAAGGTCTGTTAAATTTAGAGGAATTTTTCCTAATGCTTGAACACAGTCTGAGAAGAAAAAGATTTTTCTATTAATTTCAGTTTCTTTTTTTCTTACTACTTTCACAAGTGCTTTAATATCATTGATTGTTCCAACAACATTATTTACAGCTTGGATTGCTATAAGCTTTGTATCTTGATTAATTGCATTCTCAAGATCCTCAGGTTTTACATGACCACCCTTAGATTTAAGGATAACTACATCAAATCCTTTTTCTTTTAATATTGGAGCAAACGATAGAACTGCCTCATGCTCTATTGCTGAAAAGATTACTCTACCTGGACGTTTTAACCATAGAAGTGATGATAAGACAATTGAAATTGCTTCACTTGCACCACTTGTAAAAAAGAGTTGCTCTGGCTTTGTCTTTAAAATATTAGCAAAGCCTTGACGAGTTTCATCAAGCTTCTTTTTTGCCTTCAAGCCTTCACTATGCTTTGAGGAAGGGTTTCCTGGATAGTTTAAGCTAGTATCAATATAACTTTTGAGCGCAGCATCACAAATTTTTGTTGTTGCTGCATTATCAAAATAACGTAATTCTTGCATATTGCTATTTTCACAGAATGAGCTATTTTTTTTCAAGTAGGCTATTTTAATGTTTATGTAATAAAGATAAAATGGGTGCTATGGAAAAAGTGTTTTCAGTTACATTGCAAAGTGGAAAGATAACAGATGTTTATTTTGCCAAAGATATCAAGGACTTATCTTCCCAGCTATCAAGTTATAGTCAAAATGCTCTATGGGTATTTGATACTAATACAGCACCATTGTTTAAGAACCTTCCACCTAATAGAGTAGTATTAGAAAGTGGTGAAAAAAATAAAAATCTTAAGAGTATAGAACGTATTATATCTGCTGCTCTTGATTACCATCTAGCAAGAGACTCATATTTTATTGCTTTTGGTGGCGGTGTAGTTTGTGATATGACCGCTTTAGCTTCTTCATTATATATGAGAGGAACAAAGCTTGTTTTAGTTCCAACAACTCTTTTGTGCATGGTTGATGCCTCTGTAGGGGGAAAGACTGCTATAGACTATGCTGGAGCTAAAAACTTAATTGGTACATTTAATCCTGCTCAGGATGTATTAATTTCTTGTGATACTTTAAGAACCCTCTCTGAAAGTGAATATATTTCAGGGCTTGGAGAAGTGTTAAAGCATGCATTACTATCAAAGGATGAAGAGCTTTATAATTTCCTCGTAAAAGAAAAGGATAAAATCCTTTCTCGCGATAGAGATGTAGTATCACAAATGGTTAAGCTTTCAATTGAAGTTAAAAATTTCTACATTGAAAGTGATCCTGAAGAGAAAAAAGGAATAAGAAGTGCTCTTAATTTAGGTCATACATTTGCTCATGCACTTGAATCAATAACTCATTTCACAGGACTAAGCCATGGTAAAGCTGTTGCTTGGGGCTGTGGTAGAGCATTAGATATTAGCTATGAGCTTGGATTAATTGATAATGATTTTTACACTAAAGCTAATAATCTCTTTAATATGTATCCTTTTGACATGGACTATAGAGTTGGAAGAGGCGAGTGGTTAGAATTCCAAGATGCTATTAGCAAAGATAAAAAGAGGATGAGTGGTAGTGTTAAATTTGTTCTTTTAGAGGGCTTTGGAAAGCCGGTATTAAAGCAACTTGATATGAAGCTTGTTCAACGAACAGTAATCTCAGGACCTGCAAAAAGTAATAATAAATAAGGAGCGCATTTGTTCGCTCCTTATTTTTAATCAGCGCTGTAGTCAACAATCGAATCGATTTTCTCAAGGGCTGATAATACTTTTTTCTTTAACTTTGATTTCTTATCTGTAAGTCTAAAGTTCATCTCTGAGAGTGCATAGTAGGTGTCGTCTATCATACCAGTGATAGTAGAGTAGTTCCTAAATACAAAGGTAGATCCATTTGTGTATTTTAATCCAACAAACAGAATTAGAGAGCCACTTAATACAGGACAAAAGAGATTATCAAGCTCTTTTTCAATCTCATTCTTTTGAGTTTCAATATCAAGACCTTTATTATCATAGCTCTTAGCTTTTACTTTATCGGTTTTAATAATTCCACCCTCTTGAATAAGGTCTCTAAGCTTAACAGGCTTTGTAAGCATACACTTTTCTGCTTTTAATAATACATTAATCTTTCTAACACTACCTCTTTCAAAGCCCTTCTTAACAAGATAAGGAAGATCGAATAGTGGAATAACTGCACATGACTTTTTCTTCTTTGTGATAAGAGGATAGTCTCTATCAAATATTCTAATAAAGTTACCTTCAACTTTAGTTTCCTGCTCCTCACTCTTTTGTTTTTCTTTCTTATTAGAAACAAGAGCCTTAATCAAGTTCTGATCTAGAAGATTTAAAGTTTGTTTATCGAGAGGAGAAACTGTTCGAGCAAACATTCTTGATGTTTTTACTATTTCACCAGCAAGTAAAAACTTTGGTGCAGTAGAAAACCACGAAGAGGAAGGGTGTATGTATATTTGAGTAGCAGTAAGGGATCTATATGTACCTCTACTATATTGATAACAGACATATTGTATCAAACCTGAGGCTAAGCAGGTTAAATACTCACTAACAGTTCCACCGCTTGTGATTGGAATTTGCATAGCGCTTACTATTTCTTCAAGCTGGGACTCAATATGAACAATTTCGTTCATTGTTTGTTCATCAAGAAAATATCTTTTTAAGAAGGCTTGAGCTTCTTTATTTCCTGCTTCAAGCTTCTCTGAATATTCATTAAATAGTTTTAGATAACCATAGAAGTCACCATATTTTGAGCTTTGGAATCTCGATTGGCGATTACGAGCAATAATCTCAGAACCACGAGGGAATAAAAATGGTCCCTTCGTAGATAGAAAGGCAGTGGCAATTAAAACTTCCCTCAATACATTTGGAAAGTTTTTAATTGCTTCAACAATTACTCTTGAATGTCTTGGAAGCAGTGGAAACTGCACCATCATTTCACCAATAGAAGTAAGGTGTCTATCGTCTGAAATAGCATTAATAAGCTTTAATGTTTCTTCAGCTGAGTGCAATGATGAAATCTTAGGTTTAGTGATAAAAGGGAAGTTTTCATAGTCATAAATTCCTAAATCACTCATTCTAAGAGCAACTTCAGCAAGGTCAGAACGAAGTATTTCCTCTTGGTTAAACTCTGGCCTTGTATCTAGACTGCTTTGACTATAAAAACGATAACATGTTCCTTCTTGAGTTCTTCCTGCTCTACCTGCTCTTTGCATTGCACTAGATTTACTAATAGGAAGTGGAATTAAGGCCGATGTAAAATCCTTTTGGTTATAGAAGTTTACCTTAGCTGTACCAAAATCTATTACTGTAGTAATACCATCAATTGTAATACTTGTTTCAGCAATGTTAGTTGCAATAACAACCTTAGTTTTACCTTCTACAGTAGGGATAAATACTCTTTCTTGCTCTTCTTTTGAAAGCCTACCATATAGAGGATATACCTGCAAAGAAGGCCAAAAAGGAGCATTCCTAAGAGCTGTTTCATAAGTTTTTATTTCATACTCACCACTACAGAAAATTAATATATCTCCTAAATGCTGCTTTGCATTTTTCTCTACAATTTTTAGCATTGAAAGAGAATTTGCTTTCTCCTCTATCTCCCTTTGGTCATAAACTCTTTCTAATTCTTTTTTATTTTCCTGAAATGGATTTACATACTTTATATCAATTGGAAAGATTTTAGCATCAATCGAGATTATTTTAGCTCCTGAAAAGAAGTCAGAGAACTTTTGTGTATTAATTGTAGCAGAGCTAATGATTACCTTTAAATCATGACGCTTTTGAGTAATTTGCTTTAAAAGTCCTAGGATAAAATCGATATTTAAACTTCTCTCATGAGCTTCATCGACCATTATGACAGAGTACTTAGAGAGCATAGGATCACTCTTTAATTCCTGTAACAGAATTCCATCTGTCATAATTTTTATTCTAGTTGTTTCATCACTTGTATCTGCAAAACGCATAGTATATGCGCATAAATTACCATCTAAATTTAGCTGAGTCTTAATATATTCACAAATAGAGAGGGTTGCGATACGACGAGGCTGAGTAATGCCTATCATACCACTCATATCATATCCAGCTTCCATTAAGATAATTGGAAGCTGGGTAGTTTTACCACTTCCAGTTGGACTTTCAATTACAATAACTTGGTTTTGTGATAAAGCATCTAAAATTTCTCTTTTATGCTTATAGACTGGGAGCTGATGGTAATCGATCAAGATCTATTCTCCTTAAGAATAGCTACAATTGTATTAATGTCTGCAGCAGTAGTATCTCGAGTTATTAAATCTTTTAAGCTTTCTTTTCCTTCATCATCAAACATGATTACATAGCGTGATCCACACTTAGAGGTGTAATCATAGAAAGCTTTCATTTTTTTACCTGGTAAGAGATATGTATCTGTCTTTAGACCTTCACGTCTTAAAATCGATGCACATTTTACAGCTTTAGCTTCCTGTCCTTCTTTTGCATAAATTACAACATCAGCATTAGATACTTCTTTAAGAAGTGGATGCTTTAATTCTTCAAGGGCTGCAAGAAGTCTATCAAGACCAATAGAAGAACCAACCCCTGGTAAGCTCTCTTTGCTGTAAAGAGAAGTGAGGTTGTTATAGCGTCCACCAGAACATACAGAGCCAATAGATGGAAGGTCGTCTAAAAAGGTTTCGTAGACAATTCCTGTATAGTAGTCTAATCCTCTAGTAATTGATGGATCTAAGATAAAGTGCTTTTCAATACCTGCTTCCTTAAGTAGAGCATAGATTTCCTTGAGTCTAATTGAAGCATCACACTCACCACCTGCTAAATCTTCTAAGCGTGCTACGCAGTCTAAGAATTTTTCATCTTCACTTCTAGAGATGTATGAAATAATTTTCTTAGCTTTTTCTTCACTTCCGGTGAGTTCAATAAGCTGCTTGATAACTTCTTCTTCACCAATCTTTCTAAGTTTATCGACTAAGCGAAGGATATCTACGCTCTTATCGAGAATATCATTGTGCTCAAGGAATGTATTAAATAATCCTCTGTGTGAAACATGGAATGTATATCTTTCAATATTTAGAGTCTTAAAAGAGGTATCCATTAATGAAAGAATTTCATAATCAGATAAAGCGTTATCAGCACCAACCATATCAAAATCACACTGAATAAACTCTCTATATCTACCTTTTTGAGGATTTTCACCACGCCATACCTTACTCATGTGGTAGCGTTTAAAAGGAATAGGAAGCATTGAGTAGTTAGTTGCTAAAAAGCGTGCAAAAGGAACTGTGAGGTCAAAACGCATTGCTACCTCTCTCTTTCCATTATCCTGGAAATGGAAGATTTGCTTATCAGTTTCACCACCACCTTTTCCTAATAAAACATTTGTATATTCAAGAGCTGGTGTATCGATTGGAACAAAGCCATAAGATGTAAAAACATCCTCAAGCATTCTCATTATCTTTCTTCTAGGGATTTCTGTCTTTGGAAGACTGTCTCTAAACCCTTTTAATACCAATGGTTCAATCATAATTATTTCTCCAATAGCTATAATTTACCTAAAAATCATATTTTATTCCACTTCGATAAAGAATATGCTCAAAAATATAACTCAAAAAGCAATTACAAATGTTTTAAGATCCTGTATAGTACAAGAATAATCTTCGCCTATAAGGTTTTCAGATAAGAAGTAGTATTTCAGCAAAATCTATATCTAATTATTATTTATATTTTTTTCTTATTGAAGCAAATAATATGCCATATTTAAGAGAATAAATCATCGAGTGTTACTTCATTTTGTACAATACTAGAGTACTTATTTTTAGCAATTCCAAATGTTGTAATTATTACTAAATTGATAGCTTTATTTGTTTTTGTAATACTCTTAAAGACTCCTATTTTGTTTCTTAACTCTTGATTAATATCTTTATCAATTGTGAATTGGTTTATTGAATACTTTATTTCACAAATATTTATTATTCTATCTCTTCTATCAATTAATAAATCAATTTGAGCACCCGGATGAGAATCATCACCTTTTATAAACCATTGTGATTGTTCGCAATAAATACCTGATATTCCAAGTGTTTTTTTTATTTTATCGATATGGTCTTTACATACCTGTTCAAAGGATAGACCTGCCCATGTCCTTCTTGAAGGAGTATCAATAGTATTTACCCAATAATTATCATCAACTTTAGGATTATCTTTCATGAATTTAAAGTAAAAAATTGAAAAATAATCATTCAAAGGATTAAGGCTAATAAGATTAAAGTATTAAACAGTGGAATTAAAATATTTTAAAAGGTTAATAATAGGGAGATTGACTGTACTTCCTTGCTGGAAAGCAGAAATTTACTGCTAATGTGGTCGTTGGACTGCTAGGTAATGAAAGTCCTGATTCAAATAGACTTACACTTGTAACTCCAAAGTCTGAAAATGATGTACGATTACAAGCTACACTTGGTAATCATAACCCCTTGGGCTTGCCCGTGGGAGCAGTCAGTATATGAAATATTCACGAATAATCAAATATTTATCGTTGTTATGAATATTAAAAAACTAGATAACAACTAATAATAATGAATATTACTACAATAGGTGTTATGCTCAAAACATGATTTCTTTTGAGAAAATATATAATAGTTTATGTAAAAAT
>NZ_JAXEGN010000142.1:0-2508 GCF_034103065.1 Bullifex sp.
TTTCCAGTAAATATTAAAACAGACCCAAAGTATGTTAATTTAGTAATTAACTTAATTAAGAACAGTCTTGGTACAGATCCTAATAAGTATAATTCTAAATACAATTCTTATAAGTGCATGGTTGATGCAAGAAATTTAACATTTGCTATTGTATCATCTCCAAAAGATGACAAACAAGAAGAAAATCCTACTTATGATTCTAATATAAAGGAATCAGCTACAAATGGTTCTGTAGTTGAATTAATAAATGCGGCATTATTTACCAATCTACTTGATCCAAATTTTAAACTTGATGTTACTGAAAATGTAACAGAAAAAGAAGACAAAGTACCATTTAGAACTATTTTGATGGATATAGTTGATTCTTCACCTAATTTATTTACAAAAGGTGAAATCAATTCTAAAACTTACTCAGATTCTTTAAATAAGCTATTTAATAATGATCCAACAGGTGATAATGACTTTAATTTATTAGGAAGAAAAGTTTTAACAAATCTTAATAAAACAACAGCAAAAACAGCAGATAAGATGCTAGATGTTGGTGGGTTAAATGTTGGTGATTTACTTAAATTATTAAATATTTCTGGTGATGCTGGTGGGGATTTTACTATAACAAAATGGCTTGATGGGCTTATTAAACAAATGGGTGGTCCTATTTATTGAGGAGGTAGCAGAATGAAAAGCTTAAAAAAGATTATTACATTAACATTAATAATGGTTGTAGCACTTTCAACAGTTTTTGCAGAAAATATTACTCCTGATACAGATGTAGCCTATAATATGGTAGATAGACCATATACAAAGACTAGTGCTAGAATGCTTTCAATGGGTGGTGCTGGTATTGCTTTGAGATCAAATCAGGATGCTCTCTATGTTAACCCTGCTTCCCTTGGAGAAAAAGGTTTAGTATGGAATATGCCTAATGTAGCAACAACTATTTATAATGCAAGAGAATTAATAGCTACAGGTATTATTGATAACTACCAAAATATTGCATCTGAACCAGGAAAGTATGCTGAAACTATTTTAGGTATTTTTGGTAAAGCTGGTAACAATAAAATTGCTACTGTTGATGCAGGTGTTGGTGCAAAATGGGGTAGATTTGCATTTGGTGTTGATACCCAGGTTAATTTAAATACATATACTCCTTCAACAAGTGCAATTGATGTAGCTGTTATTCCTCAAGTAGATGTTGTTCTTTCAACTGGTCTAGGCCTTAGATTTATGAGAGATTCAAAGATTAACTTTGATATTGGTGTTGCTGCAAGACTTAATGCTAGAGCTTATTATCAAAAACTTGATGCTGATTATGTATTAAGAAATCTTAACAATATGAATGAAATATTTAAGAAGCTTCAAGAAGACCAGCCAATGGTATTCCTGTACTCAATGCCTATCGATTTTGGCTTTAACTTAAATCTTCCAGCTGGTATGACATTAAGTACTGTTGTTAGAAATATTAATGGTTCATTCAAGGGTAATGCAACAACATTAAAAGAGATTTCAAGTAAAGCTGCAGAATTGATCAAATCTGACACAATTAAACTTAATAGTCCAATGAGTGTTGATTTTGGTTTTGGTTGGAAACCATATTGGGGTCTTTCATGGCTTGCAAATCCAAATATCGCAGTTGATGTTGTTGATATTGTTGGCCTTACAAAGGAATTCTCTACAACAAACCTTCTTGCTCACATGAGAGCTGGTATCGAAGTTGAGATTCTTAAGCTTCTTGAGTTAAGAGCAGGTCTTAACCAAGGTTATGTATCAATTGGTGCTGGATTTAACCTAATGAACATAATCCACTTAGAAGCTTCTTACTATCGCTTAGAATTTGGTGAAAAACTCCTCGATAAGCCAGTTGATGCTCTCACAATTAGAATGAACCTCTTCTGGGAAAGATAATTAATATTTAATCTAATTTGCCACATCTTCGGGTGTGGCTTTTTTCATCTTAAGCTTTAGTGTATATTTATAATATGTTTTCACTAGATACAATTATTAAAGCTTTTATTATTGGCTCAACAATGATGGTTCCGGGAGTTTCTGGGGGATCAATGGCGATGGTCCTTGGAATTTATGGAAAATTAATTAACGCTGTTAGTTCATTTTTTAAAGATATTAAGAAGAATTTAATCTTTTTAATTGAGTTTTCTGTTGTAGCACTTTTAGGAATTGTTTTATGTGCAAAACCAATTTTGGCATTAATTGATAGATTTCCAAGAGTAGCAATGTTCTTCTTTATAGGCCTCGTATTTGGTTCAATTCCAATGCTATATAAGAAAGCAAATATTAAGAGCGTTAATATTAAAGATATTCTATACTTCGTAATTGGTGTATTAGTAGTATTAAGCTGTCAGCTAATTCCAAAACTTGAGTTTGATCCTAACGCACCATTTACACTTTCAATGGCAATTACACAATGCTTAATTGGAGTGGTTGTAGCTGTAGGATTTATCCTTCCTGGTATTAGCTTTTCATATTTATTATTAATACTTGGTTCTTATGACT
>NZ_JAXEGN010000143.1:0-17057 GCF_034103065.1 Bullifex sp.
CCATGTTGAAACACCTTCTTTAATAATATCTTCAAGCTTAAGCAAACATTCAGCAAGAATTTTACCACTTCTTTTAATACCTTCAATTTCATGAGGTCTCTTAAGCTGAATCATCTGTTTATCTCCTTCTTGCTGATATTATCAAGCATACCGTTGATAAACTTGTAAGTTACATCAGTACTCATTTCCTGAGAAAGCTTAACAGCTTCATTGATAACGATAGAAGGATGTAAATCTTTTTCATATAAAAGAGCAAATACACTTATTCTTAAGATATTTCTATCAACATAGTTAATCTTATCAAGAGGACGATTAATTGAGTATTTACTAATAATTTCATCAATCTCTGTAAGGTGTGATAAAACACCAGAAATAAGGTATCTAGCATAGAAAAGAACATCTTCAGGAAGTTCTTTCATCTCCTCATCATTTTTTCCTGGTAGGTTAGTTAAATCAGGATAAGATGTAATTTGATCATTAAAATCAAGAGCATAGAGAGTCTCTACTGCGAGCTCTCTAGCTTCATGTCTGTCTTCGAATTTATTTTCTTTTTTCATATTTCTTATTTATAAAGAATTCTAATATTAGCTTCACTTCTTAAAGAAGCAATCATGTCATTAAGTGCTTCTGCCATTGCAACTTGGTAGTTTTGGTATGCAAGACCTTCAGTGATATAATCTCTTACAGTATAGTTCTGTGAAGGATCGATTCTATCATCAAGAGTGAGCATCTTAGCATCATTGTGGCTAATTACCTTTACAATGTGATAACCAGTATTACTTTCTAAGAATGTAGGAACACCAATTTCAAGTGAAAGAGCTTCGTCAACGAAGTCATCACCCCACCCTGCTCTTACTGTAGCATTATCACTTGTTAAATAGCCCATAACACCACCTGTAGCAATACTATCTTTATCTTCAGTATATTTAGCTACAGCAGCTTCAAATGTCATCTTACCACTCTTAATTTGGCCAGCTACATCAGTTAATAGATTTTTGTTAGCATTATCTTTTGTGCTATCACCAGTTTTTGCAATATATACGTGTGCAAAATAAACATTTTCAGCTTGAGTGAAGCTTGTTCTATTTCTTCTATAGTAAGTATTGATTTCTGTTTCTGTAGGATTATAGTTCTTGCTGTTTAATTCATCACCCTTAACTTTAGTAAGATAAGCCTGTACGATGTAGTTCTGAGCAAGGTACTCTTTATAAGCTTCAATTGAACCATATTGTTCAATTGCTAAATTATCAAATTCTTCCTGAGTTAAGCTAACACCATTAGATTGCTCAATTTGTGTTTTCATCTGTGAGTATAAAGCATTCTTCTGGCTATCATTAACTGTGATACCATCACGTTCTGCACCCTGTAAGAATACTTCATCATTAATCATGATATTTAATACATCTAATGCTTGGTCTTGAGTTGCACCAAGTTCTGCAATTTTCTTATTTAAATCTTCAACAGTAATTCTTGTGTTTCTGATCAAGTTAACTGTTGCTGCAGGAGAAGATGAGAGTGATGCAGCAAATAATGTTGTTGAAATAGCAACTAGTAAAATAAGTGTAATAATTTTTTTCATTAGAAATTCCTTTCTATATTAAGTCTTTTTCCTAAGGCATATGCACTCTGAGAATTCTTAAATACTTCAGAATATTTTAAATACATACCTTCTTCTTCCATTACCTTCATTAAAGTTGAAAGTGTCTTTTGACTTCGAATTCCACCCTTAGTTACAAATGCAAAGCAGCGTTTTCCAGATATTTGTCCACAGCGCTTTAAATATGAAGCAATAACTTCAGGAATTTTTCCTCCAAAAGTTGTAGTTGCACTGCTACCAATAATTACGTAGTCAAAAAAAGTTAATTTTTTATCACTATCAGTATAAGCATTATAAATTTCAACGCTGTGACCTTGGCTTTCTAGTCCCTTACTTAAAGCCTTAGCAACCTCTAAAAGAGCTTTATCATCCTTTGTTTTACCACCAATGACAATACATGCTTGCATAATAACCTCCATCAATGAGTAATTATATAAAGCTAAAAAACCGACCTCAAGATAGCCTTGGGTCGGCTTTAATGATTATTTAATAATCAGTTCTGGGCTGCAGTATCTTGATACCATGTGCTGTTAGAACTTGCTGCTGCATCAAGAATAGAAGAGCTACTGTTACTGCTCTTTGCAACGAAAGCAACAAGAAGTGCTAAAACCATGAAAGCTACTGCAAGAATGGTCGTGACTTTGTTGATAAACTTCGAAGAACCACTTCCAAATGTTGAATCAGAAGAACCACCAAATACACCGCTTAGACCGGATGATTCATCCTGAATAGCAATCAGGAAGATAAGAGCTAATGCGACAAGTACGAACAATACCAGTAAAATAATACCTAAAACACCCATATTTTCACTCCAGAGTTTACTTATTGAATGTGATGATAGGAAGGAACTTCTCAACAGAGAGTGATGCACCACCAACTAAAGCTCCATCGATATTTTCCTTAGCCATTAATGCCTTTACATTAGAAGCATTAACAGAACCACCATACTGTATAATTAGATTTTCTGCAATAGCAGAATCATACATTTTTTCAACAAAACTTCTGATAAACTGGTGAGCAGCGTCTGCATCCTCAGGTGTAGCAGTCTTTCCTGTACCAATTGCCCATACTGGTTCGTATGCAATTGTGATGTGGCTCATTTCTTCAGGCTTAACATCTTTAAGACCACCAGAGAGCTGGGTTGAAAGAACTTCTTCAAGTTTTCCACCTTCTCTTTCAGCAAGTGTTTCACCAACACAGAGAACTACATCCATACCCTCTTTAATAGCAAGTAATACTTTACCATTAATAAAACTGTCTGTTTCACCGTAATAGCTTCTTCTTTCACTGTGACCAAGAATAACAGTGTTAACACCAAGATCCTTGAGCATAGCTGGAGCAACTTCACCTGTGTAAGCACCAGAAGTATGGTCAGCCATATTCTGAGAAGCAACAATAATGTTACTGCCTTTTAAAGCTTCTACAACTGCAGGAATTGTAACAAATGGTGGAGCTACCATCATTTTTACATCTGCACCAGCTTTCTCTGCTGCTGCTCTTAATTCAAGAGCAAAAGCTTTACCTGCGGAAGGTGTCATGTTCATCTTCCAGTTTCCAGCAATATATGGTTTTCTCATCTTATTTCTCCAAAGCCTTAATACCAGGAAGAGTCTTACCCTCGAGGAATTCAAGAGAAGCACCACCACCAGTTGAAACGTGGCTAATCTTATCTGCAAGACCAAACTTATTGATAGCTGCTACAGAGTCACCACCACCTACTACGCTAGTTGCATCGCTTTCTGCGAGTGCTTTAGCTACTTCGCCAGTACCCTTGCTGAATGCTTCAAATTCAAAAACACCCATTGGACCGTTCCATACTACACTCTTAGCCTTCTTAATCTCTTCAACGATTAATGCAACTGTCTTAGGACCGATATCCATTCCCATTAAATCACTTGGGATATTAACATCATCAACTGCTACAGGAGTAGCTGTTTCGCTGAATTCTGCAGCACAAACATGGTCAACAGGTAAAATAACCTTTACACCCTTCTCTGCTGCTTTAGCAAGGAATGCTTTAGCTGTTTCAATGTAATCAGCTTCAAAGAGAGATTTACCAATTTCTTTACCGAGTACACTTAAGAATGTGTAAGCCATACCACCACCAATTACGATAGTATCACATGTCTTAACAAGTGACTCAAGAACTGTAATCTTACTTGAAACCTTTGAACCACCAATTACAGCAACAAATGGCTTTTCTGGGTTCTCAAGAAGAGGAGCCATGAACTTAACTTCTTTTTCAATTAAGAAGCCAGCATAGCTTGGGAGGTAGTGTGCAACACCTTCTGTTGAAGCGTGTGCTCTGTGAGCTGTACCAAATGCATCGTTACAGTAAATATCGCCATAAGATGCAAGAGTCTTTGCAAATTCAGGATCGTTAGCTTCCTCTTCTTTATAGAATCTTACGTTTTCAAGTAAGAGGACTTCACCTGGCTTTAAAGCTTTAACTTCAGCTTCTACTTCTGGACCAATTACATCGCTAGCAAGCTTAACTGGGCGACCAAGAAGTGCTTCAAACTCTTTTGCGATTGGAGCCATTGAGAAATCAGGATTCTTCTGTCCTTTTGGTCTACCAAAGTGTGACATTACAACAACTGATGCACCTTCATCGAGGATGTATTTGATTGTTGGGAGTGCTGCCTTAATTCTTGTAGCATCTTTTACTACACCTTCCTTTACAGGAACGTTAAAGTCAACACGAATAACTACTCTTTTGCCTTTTAAATCAGCTTCTTTAATTGTGTTAAGTACCATAATATTAATCCTTTTATAAAAAGTATGGCCTGCGTTTGCAGGCCATGATAACGCTCGGCCTAGTAGCCGGGAGAGATCAAAGGTTTAATTAACCGTTGACCTTCTTCATGTGAGCAATGAGGTCGAGAACCTTATTTGAGTAACCAATCTCGTTGTCGTACCAAGAAACTAGCTTAACGAAAGTATCTGTGAGAGCGATACCTGCTTTAGCATCGAAGATAGATGTTCTTGTGTCACCGAGGAAGTCTGAAGATACAACTGCATCTTCTGTGTAACCGAGGATACCCTTGAGTTCGCCTTCACTTGCTTCCTTCATTGCAGCACAGATTTCTGCATACTTAGCTGGCTTAGCAAGGTTAACTGTGAGGTCAACAACAGAAACATCAAGAGTAGGAACTCTCATTGACATACCTGTGAGCTTACCGTTGAGTGATGGGATAACCTTACCAACTGCTTTAGCTGCACCTGTTGAAGATGGGATAATGTTACCAGCAGCTGCTCTACCACCTCTCCAGTCCTTCATTGATGGACCATCAACAGTCTTCTGTGTAGCTGTTGTTGAGTGTACAGTTGTCATGAGACCATCTACGATACCGAACTTATCGTTAAGAACTTTTGCGATAGGAGCGAGACAGTTAGTTGTACATGAAGCGTTAGATACAAACTGTGTGCCCTTAACATATGTGTCTTCGTTTACACCGCAAACAAACATTGGTGTGTCATCCTTTGAAGGAGCTGACATAACAACATATTTAGCACCAGCATTGATGTGTGCCTGAGCTTTTTCCTTTGTGAGGAATAAACCTGTTGATTCAACAACATATTCAGCACCGACCTGGTCCCAAGCGAGTTCGTTAGGATCTTTGCATGCTGTAACACGGATTGACTTACCGTTTACGATGAGCTTTGAGTTCTCAACATCAGCTTCGATTGTACCTTCGAACTGGCCATGCATTGTATCATACTTGAGCATGTATGCGAGGTAGTCAACTGGGCAAAGGTCATTGATGCCAACGATCTCTACATCTGGTCTGCTCATTGCTGCGCGGAATACGAAACGACCGATTCTACCAAATCCATTAATACCAACTTTCATGAAATATTTCTCCTTATGAGCTATTTTGTTCAATCGATAATAATATACCGATTAAATAAACGCTCGTCAATTGATTTACTTTATTATAGCTTCTAATTTTATTTGTTTAAATATTTATTTAGCATCTCTTCTTGCAAAATAAGCATTTCTTCTTTACTAAAATCATTAGTTTGATGATCATGGCCTGTTAAATGTAAAAGTCCATGAAGACAAAGTCTTAAAAGTTCCTCTCTTTCAGATGCAGAAAACTCTTGGGCATTTTCTTTCATGCGATCTAAATTAATAAAAACATCACCATACTCTTTTTCATCTGAAAAGCTAGGAAATTCCTCTCCATCATCTTGGCTAAATGTTAAGATATCTGTAACTTCATCTTTTGCTCTATAATCACGATTTAAAGCCTGAATTGCAATACTATCTACAAATGAAATTGAAAAACTTCCATTCATATTTAATTCTTTTTCGCCAAAGTTTAAAATGGAAGTAACAACATCCTCTGGAGCATCTTTTTTAAATTCTTCATCTTCGTAGTAAAGTTCAAACATTATTTATTATCATCCTTATTGTATTCAATTCTCTGGTGGTCACGACCAAATGCATCGTGAACAAATACTTTTTTAATCTTCTCTAAGTCTGTAAGAGTTAGATGGCTATCATTAAGCTGTCCAGCGTTAATCTTTGAATTAATGATACTGGTAGCTAACTTTTCATAGCGCTGTGTTGTTGGCTTTTTGATTGTTCTAGATGCAGCTTCGAAGCAGTCAGCAAGCATTACAATTGCAGCCTCTGGTGTTTGAGGAATATCTGAGTTGTATCTGAAATCTTCCTCATTAACAGTATATGGGACAGCAGAATTCTCAGCTTCCTTTAAGGCAAGGTTATAGAAGTAGGAAATAACATCATTACCATGGTGTTGATCGATAATATCAATAACTTCCTGAGGAAGTCCCATCTCCTTACCTTTTTCAACTCCACTTTTTACATGTGATTTAATAACAGCTGCTGAGAGAGTTACCTTCATATCATCATGAACATTCTTGTCTTTTTGGTTTTCAACGAAGTACTCTGGGTGATCACCTTTACCAATATCGTGGTAAAGACCACCTACTCTTGCAAGTTCACTGTTAACACCAATTTCTTTTGCGGCATGATAAGCCATATCAGAAACGTTGTTAACGTGGTTATATGTACCAACTGCTTGGCTTCTTAATCTTGATAAAACAGGAGTATCAGCAAGACATAGTTCATGTAATCTAAATACTGTTGGAATATTTAAAAAGTGCTCAAGTAGAGGAAGTACAATTGAAAGCACCATGTAGCTAATACAAACATTCATAATAATAACCAGTATTTCATTAAATAAATAAGCGTATGATGTATTAGATATAAAATGAAAAACTACTGTTACAAACATTGCTGCTACAGCACTGTAAAATGCTTGATAAATCATATCAAGTCTAGTTACCCCAAATCTTACAAATAAAAGTGAAATCTCAAGAACAAATATCATGTAGAAGAATCTAATCATATCTGTATCTGGTAAGAATGTTAGATAACAAATAAAGAGCATTCCAGCTGTAAATCCATATCTTTTTTTATTTGTAATATGAGTAAGTAATAGCGGTATGAATAAGAATGGAATTGCCTGTGTTGCATATTGGGTACTAAAGAAACGATAAATAAAATATGTACCAATAATACTTAATAGCAATCCTATTATGAAAATCATAATAATTTGAACAATTCTATAAGATCTATTAATCGAATAGAAGAAATAATATATCGCTGCAATTGTTACTACAATAAAAAATATAATTTGTCCTAAAATCTTAACCCAATTAACAGAAAGATTACTTGAATTAATACGATCAATTGTTCTTAATGCTTGATCTGTTACAATTGTATCTTTACGAATGATGTACTCACCTTCTGTGATTTGATGAGTAATTGTTTCAACATTTTCAGCAGCTTCATCACGCATTCTAGCTGTAGCAAGTGAGTCATATACAATATTATTTTCAACTGTATCTTTAACTCCATTAAAAATAAAACGAAGCATTTCAGGTGAAAATGAAATTGAGTATGTTTGAAGCCATATTAAAAATTGTTCATATAAGTTCTTTTCAGTAATAATAGATGAAGTACTTTTCACTTGGCTCTTTAATTCATAATCAGAATTAGATGGGTTAATACTTCTTATTTGTAAATATCCTTCATTTGATATTTCAGAAATATCATAGTAGCGATAAATACCAATATTCATCAAATATTGAACACAATCCTTTAGCAAAATTAGTGATTGGTTCTTTTCCTTTGTTGATAGAGCATCATATTGGTTATATAAAGAAAAATCACTAATTCCTTCTTTAATTAAGAAATCATATGTCTCAGCACTCCCAGCTTTTATCGCTTCAATTAAGTTTAAGCATCTATTTTCAACTAAACTTGTTTTACTTAATGAGTATGTAAAAATTGGAAGTACATCTTTTCTTGCAGCAATTTTAGCTTCTTGAGTAGCAACTTCATCAATAAAGGTCAGCGAAAATGGAGCTATTACATCTTCATCTGATAACTCACCCGCAACATATTGTTTTGTAGTAGTAATCTTGTTTAATGATTCAGTTGAAACAAGAAATGGAAGACTAATTCCAGAAATTATAAGTGCAATTAAAAGGATAACAAAGGTTACCTTTGTTTTAGAGCTTATTTTAGAATATTTTTCTCTACTTCCATCATTATCCATATTAATCTCACTTACCTTCTCTATCATAACAGGATATTATTTCTTTAACAATTCTACTTCTAATAATATCGTTTTTAGAAAACTCTGTTATTTTTAACCCTTCAATATCGTTTAATATTGATAGTGCATGAACAAGACCACTAGCAGTATTTTTAGGTAAATCAATTTGAGTTATATCTCCTGTAATAATTGCTTGGCTACTTTCACCTAAACGAGTTAAAAACATTTTCATTTGGCTTTTAGTAGTGTTTTGAGCTTCATCTAAAATTATTACTGCTTTATTAATACTTCTTCCTCTCATGTATGCAAGTGGAGAAATTTCTATTGCACCATTTTCCTCTAGTTTCTTTATTTGACTAGGAGTTAATAAATACTCCATTGAATCATATAGAGGCTTTAGATATGGATTAAGCTTTTGAGATAAATCACCTGGTAAAAAGCCTAGTGACTCACCTGCTTCAACAACAGGACGAGTAAGTACTAACTTCTGTTTCTTACCACTCAATAATTGGCTAAGTGCATGGGCAATAGCTAAAAATGTCTTTCCAGTACCTGCTGGTCCAACAGCAAAGTTAATTTGATTTGTATTTAATGCATCGATAAACTCTGCCTGTTTAGAGCTTTTAGGATAAACACTTTTGTTATTTACAATTATTGAACATTCCTTTTTAGAAAAAGGTTTATTTACTTCGAACTCACTATTAAAGAGCTGGTATTCCATGAATATCTCGCTTTCAGATAGTTCTTCCTTACGCTCTTTTGCAGTTTTAATTAATTTAGAAATAAATTCTTCAAAATAATCAGGACCATCGGCTGAAATACAGTTTCCTTTTACATATATTTCATTTGATAGCAATATCTCTAAATATTGAGTATTTCTATCATTTATCCCAAGAACCCATGACATTGTTTTACTATCATCAAAATATACACTTCTCATTATTTTTTACCATATACTGTTGTGGCTTGTGTCCACTCATTGCCACTTGTTTTCTTATAGTTCTCATCTACCTTCAAATCAGGTATTGTCTTCCATTTCAAAAAGATAGATACAGTTGGAACCCATTCATATCCGACCGAAGATGATACAATAGATGCTGAATATTTACAATAAAGATCCCAATCTGACATATAGTGAATTAGCTCAATACTTAGGCTATCCATATTAAAGCCTGTATTGTATCTTCCATTTGACAAAAAATCAAATGAATTTAATAAATCTTTATATAATAAAGAAAAATCAAGCTTATCATTATCATAGTACTTATAGAAAGAGTTATTTCTTGTAACTATTGAAAAATTAATAGCTAAAAATTCTTGAATCTTAAAGTTAAAGTTTAATGAAATAGAAAGGTTTGTAGCATAGATGTTATCAAATGCATAGTGAAATTTGCTATTTAAATTAACTTTAGTCAAAATTCTATTGTAGTATGCATACATAGTATTTGAATTTATCTCTGTTTGGATATCAAAACTTTCATTCTTAAATAATCCATTTGTCATTGAACCTGTATGAGTTAGCTTTAAGTATGGGGATACAAATGTAGCTGTTAATTCGTCAAATTTATTTGTTTCATATGTGTACTTCAGATACTCAGTTAATGAATATTTTTTATCTTCACTTCTTAATGATATTGAGGAATTAAGTGATAGAGGTTTTAAGAAATCATTTGGATCATAGTTTGCACTCTTGTAAGTTAAACTGAGCGAAGATGTAAAATACTTATATAAAGCACCAAAAGAAAACTTAATATCATCACTCTTGAATACGTTATTTTCTTCTTTAAAATTCCAAGATAATGAAAATGTTAATTGACTTACCTTATATGATAATCCAGCTGTAATAGATTGTGTTAGTGGTGGTAGAGTATACTTTAGTGAAGGAGAAAGTGTTCCACCTATGATATCATAAGATTTTGAAAATGAGAGTGAGTGGGACTTTACATTCTCCTTATCAAAGGAATAGATAGTTTCTTTCTTATTACTTGTGGTATCAGTAATTGTATTTTCTAACCTATAAAGATATGAATTAATATTGTAGCTTAATCCAAGCTTTGTAATATTAACTGTTGTATCACTACGAAGTGTAAAATTATCCTTCTTTTCATTTTTTGCTTCTTCCTTGAAGGAATATGAATATTCAGGTGAAATAACCTCTGTTAAACTAAAGTAATCAGATAAATTTCCTTGAAAAGTAATTTTTCCATTTAATTTATTTTGTAATACTTCATTTGTAAGTTTCTTATTATTTTTATCACTATCATAGCTATTATTTAATTCTTCATTAATTGAGTACTTTAATGAAATAGAGCTTACTTTGCTATTTCCACTACTCTTACTTTTTTCCTCATACATTGGAGAAAGTAAAGGGTCTGTAAGAATAAAATAATCAGAAAATGCTATCTCCTTTTTTTCACTATCCTCGTTTTTTTTATTATCACTTTTATATGAAAAAATAGTTCCTGAGATATTTGCATTTAGCTTTGGAAGGTAAACATCTTCTATTAAATATGTTTTTTCATAGGATGAATACGCATATTTTGCTTTTAAGGATAAGGAGGAAATTCTTGCACTATCAATAAACGATGGTAAATATTTCTTCGGCATTGATAGAGATGAATCTAAATATGCTTCATACGATGTTACATTAGATGACCCTGAAGGGAATTTTTGTTCTCCACCCAAGAAGCTATCAATTGAAAAGCTTGTAAGTCTTCCACTGTAATCACTATAGGAATATGGATCACTATAAAATGGAAAACTAGCTTTTAAATTTAAGTTTGATAAGTTAATGTCTAATTGATTATTAGAATAATATCTAATCTTTGGCTCTGATAAAGTAATACTATTAGAATAGGAAATTCCACTTTTAGATGATAATTTAAAATTATTACTCTTTAATAGTAAATCATACCCAGCATGTAATCCGTTTTTTTCATATGCATCTAACAGGAGTGTCAAATAGCTTCCACTCTTTTTAGCCCACTCTTGTATTGGACTTGGCTTAATATTACTAACATCATAGTATAAGCCATTAGAGATTAAATCTTTATCATCTCCACTTTTTAATAGAGATGCAAATGATGATTCTTCTGAGTTATTTTCAAAGTTTGGGTATGTTCCAAATACTTCAAATGTGGTGGACGCAAAAAGTCCTCTTGAGGAAGAAAATCCAAATGCTGGATTTATTGTTAATCTTGAACCAGGATAAAAGAAAAATGGTATATATAGTAGTGGAACTCTACCAATTTTCAGGTATGCATTTGATAAAAACATATCTCCACCATCTAAAATAGCAATTTCCTTTGCACTAATTGTTGATAGGGATTTGTCCTTATCAGTCGTAATATATCCATCTAAGAAGTAGAGACCAGAGTCTGTATTTCTATAGTTTAAAAGGGATGCTGAGGTATTAAATGTTATTTTTGTTTTCTCATTATTTGTTCTTTCACTTTGTGTTGATCCTCCTGTTACAACTAGGTCTCCATCGTTGTATGAGTAAGTAACAACATCTGCACTGATATCAGATAGTCCACTTTTACTATTTTTATCTTCAAATTTAACATTGCTATATGCACTAACACTTTTTACTGTGTTATCAACTATCATTTTATCAGCAGATAATATCTTCTCAGGATCATCACTGTTAAATGAAAATGAAACCTTTACATTTCCTTCTAATAAAACATTTTTGTTCTCTAGCAATGTCATTTTATCTGCAGAGAGAATATTCATACTATATTCTCCCTGAGATTTTTGTGAACTAGAATTTTCTTCTGTTACTAGGTTTTCACTATCTAATATTAACTTTTTAATTTCATCATCACTTTTTCCTTCAGTTTCCAAGTCTCTTAATAATGCCATCTGGATTAACTCATCATGAGTTGCACTTAAAACCGCATTGGAAGAAAGTGAGGAAGAATAAATATTAGAAATAAAAATAACTGCAAGAAGTATTACAGCCCAAATCCTATTAACAGCTCTATGCAAGATATCTCCTTAAGAATTGTCCAGTATAGCTTTTTTCAACCTTGGCAACTTCTTCAGGTGTTCCTGTTGCAATAATAGTTCCCCCCTCATCGCCACCTTCAGGTCCTAAATCAATAATGTAATCTGCACACTTAATTACATCCAAATTGTGCTCAATTAATATTACTGAATTTCCTTGGTCAACTAATGATTGAATTACTTCCATAAGCTTCTTAACATCAGCAAAGTGAAGACCTGTAGTAGGTTCATCAAGAACATATAAAGTCTTACCAGTACTTCTTTTACTAAGCTCTAAAGCTAATTTTACTCTCTGAGCCTCTCCTCCTGAGAGTGTTAAAGCACTTTGGCCTAAATGGATGTAATCAAGACCAACAGCCATTAGCGTTTCAAGTTTATTTTTTATTGCAGGAATTGCATTAAAAAATTCATAAGCTTCGCTTACTGTCATATCAAGAACATCAGAAATGTTTTTACCCTTATATTGAACTTGTAATGTTTCCTTATTATATCTCTTTCCATGACAAACATCACAAGGTACATAAACATCAGGAAGAAAATGCATTTCAATTTTTATAGTTCCATCACCTTGACAGTTTTCACATCTACCACCTGGAACGTTGAAACTAAATCTTCCACTTTTAAAGCCTCTTGCTTTCGATTCAGGAAGAGATGCAAATAAATCTCTAATAGATGTATATAGCCCGACGTAAGTCGCAGGGTTACTTCGAGGTGTTCGTCCAATTGGACTTTGATCAATGTTAATTACCTTATCGATATTTTCACATCCATCTAAAGATTGGCATCCTTCGATTGTTTTATCCTTCTTTTTATCAAGGTGTGCTTTAACACTAGGAATTAATAATTCATTAAGTAAAGTTGATTTACCACTACCTGAAACACCTGTGAGTATTACAAGCTCTCCAAGAGGAATCTCAGCAGTTATATTTTTTAAGTTATTTAAAGTACATCCTTTTAATACAAGCTTTTTACCACTACCCTTACGTCTTTTTTGAGGTACAGGTATTGTTAGCTTTTTAGCTAAAAATGCACCAGTAATACTTTTTTCGTTTTCCTCAATTTCTTTAGGAGTTCCTTGTGCTGTGATATAACCACCATGCTCACCTGCTCCAGGTCCTAAGTCAACTACATAATCAGCAGCTCTAATAGTATCCTCATCGTGTTCAACAACAATGACAGTATTACCTAAATCTTTTAGATTTTTTAAGGTTTGGATTAACTTATCATTATCTCTTTGATGAAGACCAATAGATGGTTCATCAAGTACATACAATACACCTGTTAATGCAGATCCAATTTGAGTTGCAAGTCTTATTCTTTGAGCTTCTCCACCAGAGAGTGTTGCGCTAGCTCTTGATAAGTTTAAATATCCAAGGCCTACGTTATTTAAAAAGTTTAATCGAGCATTTATTTCTTTTAATATTTCTCTAGATATTTGCTTCTCTGTTTCGGTTAATTTTAAGCTTTGGAAGAAATTAATTGAATCCTTAACACTTAAACTTGTTACCTGCCAAATGTTTTTACCACCAACTAACACACTTAAAGCTTCTTTTCTTAATCTTTGACCTTGGCAATCAGGACAAAGATGAGTTTCTCTAAGAGAATCTAGCCAAGAGCGTATATACATTGATTGAGTTTCAAAATATCTTCTTTCAAGTTCTTTTAGTATTCCAGGATACTGTTCTTTCATGTGGTATTTTGCTGTCTTTTTTCCGTTTTCATATTCAACGTCTAATAACTTACCACCACCATAAAGCAATACCTTTTTAGCATCTTGAGGCCAATCCTTTAGTGGGATGGCAAGATCAAAGTTATATGCTTTTGAAAGAGCCTTCATATAAGAGTCACTATAATTAGCACTAGGATTATGAGTAACAATACCACCCTCAAGATAACTTTTATCAGGGTCTGGAATTATTTTTTTAATATCAAAATCACTTTTAAGACCTAAGCCGTTACATGTTGGGCAAGCACCATATGGATTATTAAAAGAGAAAAATCTTGGTTCTATTTCAGGCACTGTAATACCACAATCTGGACAAGAGTTTTTCTCACTATACAGCTCTTTTTTACCCTCAGTTACATATTCGACTTCAACAAGGCCATCGGACATTTCAGTTGCATGTTCAATTGCATCAGCAAGTCTTGCTCGGTCTTCTTTTTTGTTAATAAGACGGTCAATGACAACAGAAATAGAGTGCTTAAATTGTTTATCTAAAGTTGGGACCTCTTCATCAAGCATAAACATCTTGCCATCAACAATACATCTTGTGTAGCCAGCTTGAAGCGCATCGTCAAATACCTTCTTAAACTCACCCTTTCGTCCCCTAGCTACAGGAGAAGCAACAATTAAGCGTCCACCTTCTTGATGAGAAAAGATAATATCGATAATTTGGTCGACAGACATTTCAGATATTTCTTTTCCACAAACTGGGCAGTGAACATGACCACATCGGGCCCAAAGAAGACGATAGTAATCGTAGATTTCAGTAATAGTACCTACAATAGATCTAGGATTTTTATGGGTTGATTTTTGCTCAATAGCAATTGCAGGGCTAAGGCCTTCAATACTATCTACATTTGGTTTATCTAAGCGACCTAAAAACTGTCTAGCATATGCTGATAGTGATTCAACATATCTTCTTTGCCCTTCAGCGAATATTGTATCAAATGCAAGAGATGATTTACCGGAACCCGATAAACCACTCATTACAATTAGAGAATTCTTAGGAAGCTCTAAATCTATATTTTTTAAATTATGTTGTTTAGCACCTTTAATTATTATTTTATCGTTCATAGCTCTTCAATAGTATCAAAAAGGGCTTTTTCAGCATCATCATTAGTGACCTTAGTTAAAAGCTCACCATTTTTATATATGAATGTGCTATTGCCAATGCCAGTTACTGCTACATCTGCATGTTTAGCTTCTCCTGGACCGTTTACTTGGCAGCCCATTATTGCAACTGTTATATCCTTATTTATTGCTAATAATCTATTTTCAACCTTACTTAAGAAACCTTGAGAATCAAAAGAGTGTCTACCACATCGTGGGCAAGATACAATTCTTATTCCTCCCTTTCTAAGTCCGATAGTTCTTAATATTTCTACAGCAGCTTGTACTTCAGTTTCGATACTTCCAGTAATTGATACTCTAATTGTATCACCTATATTTTCTTTCATTAAATTTCCAAGTGCCCAAGTAGAACGTATTGATGATGTAACAACACCACCTGCTTCAGTAACTCCTATGTGCAAAGGGTAATCAAGTTCTTTAGCTAGCTTTCTATTTGCAGATAAAGTTACTTCTGGATCTGATGCTTTTAATGAAATTACAGTATTTTCAAAGTTCCATGATTCAAACCATGATACATATTCACATGCAGTTTCACACATTAAAGAAGGAGTATCTAACCCTTTAATGTTTTTTGGTAAAGATCCACTGTTAAGACCAATACGAATTGCCGCATTGTGGTCCTTAGCTGCTTTTACAACTTCTTCAGTTTTCCATTTAGGTCCGATATTTCCTGGATTTATTCTAATCTTTGGAGCACCACATTCTAGTGCTTCAATTGCCATCTTATAGTCAAAATGGATATCAGCTACAATAGGAATTGGAGAAAGCTTGCAAATTTTGGTAAAGTTTTCTTTATCCTTTGATGATACATAGCTAAAACGAATAATATCGCAACCCATAGCTTGTAATAAAGAAATTCTTCTAATTACTTCATTTACATCCGTATCACAAATTTGACTGTCATACATTGTTTGAATTCTAATAGGATTATCTCCACCTATTCCTAGGTTATTAATATAAGCAGTTTTCTTACTAAACATAATTACTCCAACACATACTTTATTGCTTTTTTGCACTCTTTTGTAAGATATTTTTCACCAGGTAAAAAAAGTGCAAATTCATCTTTCTTTAATAATACAGCACCAATTGTGTCTCTACTTTGTTTTACTTCTCTCCAAGTAGTTGCTATTTTAAGGCTACCCTCTTTAACAATTATTAGTGTCGATCTCTTACTATCCGAGTAAAAAGCATTCATTTCTTCACATTCTTTGTAGAGATATTTCTCATAATTCTTCAAAGATGGAAGAATTGCTTCATATTCTTTTAATCTTTCAATCTTATCTATAACCATGTAGTGAATGATAGCATAATAAGAAATTATTATCCTTAGACTTTAAAAAAAAGTTTTAAATTTAATTGACAATTAAACTGTAGGTTACTATAGTGGTTAATTAGTTGAGTAACTAACCAAATAAGGAGGATTATGAACTATAAGTTTTCAAACGATAGACCAATATTTCTTCAGCTATCAGAGTATATCGAAGCTGATATATTATCTGGTGTTTTTGCAGAAGAATCTCCTTTACCATCTACCACAGAACTCTCAGTTGAATTAAAGCTTAATCCTGCAACAACACTTAAGGGAGTAAACATTCTTGTTGATCAAGGACTAGTTGAGAAGAAACGAGGAATTGGAATGTTTGTAGTAAAGGGATCAAGAGAGAAAATACTCAAAAAAAAGCGAGAAGCTTTTAATGATGAGTATTTATTACCACTAATTTCTATTGCCAAGAATCTTGGACTTAATAGAGATGATTTAATTAAAAGTATAATGGAGATTTATAAATGATTTTAAAACTTGAAAATATAACTAAAAAATATTCTAAAGTTACAGCCTTAGATAGTATTACAACTTCCTTTGAAACAGGACATATTTATGGTTTACTTGGTAGAAATGGCGCTGGAAAGAGTACAATGATTAAAATTATTACTGGTAAAATTTATCCAAATAAGGGAAAAATTCTTCTAGATAACTTAGACCCAACTATCAATGAAAGTGCAA
>NZ_JAXEGN010000144.1:0-8162 GCF_034103065.1 Bullifex sp.
CATTCCATAGTCTACAAAGTAACCACCCTTAAGGTTTGCAACTAACATTGGCATTGTAATTGATTCATTTGATTGGAAAATAATCTTTGGCCAAAGATAACTATTCCAAGCATTCATGAATGTTACAGTTGCTGCTGCTCCATATGTTGATCGCATAACTGGTATAAACATTGTAAAGAAAATTCTAATTTCACTTAAACCTTCAAGACGGGATGCTTCGATAATGTCATGTGGAAAGGATCTTGCTGACTGTCTAAAGAGCATTATCATAAAAGGTGTTGAAATTGTTGGAAGAATAAGTGCTGCAGTACTGTTGATTAAATGCATTTTTGAGAACATCTTAAAGAGAGGTACGATAGTTGCAACGAAAGGAAGCATCATTGCAATTAGCAGTACAGACATCAATCTATCTTTATATTTGTCATGGAAAATCTCAAAACCATAGCCTGCAAGAGAGCAAACGAGTAGGGTAAGAACAGTTACAATTACACTGTTTTTTACTGAGTTCCAAAGCGCTAAAAGTAGATTTTGGTTATCAAGCAATGTCTTTAAATTCTCAAGTAAATATGTTCCTGGAATTAATTTTCCTCTAATTATGTCGATACTTGGGTTTGTTGCACCACAAAACATATAATAGAGAGGAAATACTGATAGGAAGCTGAATATTCCTAAAACTATATATGAAGCTATTAGACCTTTATTTTTAATCACGTTTATCACCTACCTTCATCTGAATAAATGAGAGTATGCTAATACATACTAGGATGAACACTGAAATTGCTGCCGCATAGTTAAAGTTCGGAGTATTTTCGAATGTTGTACTGTATATGTAATGGGCAAGGGTCATTGTTGCCTTACCTGGTCCACCTGCAGTTAAGTTTACTGATTCATCAAAGAGCTGTAATGTACCTGATGTAGACATAATTGCTGTTAAGAGAATCGTTGGCTTTAAAAGAGGTATAGTAATCTTTGTAAACTTTTTATAAGCACCACAACCATCAATTGTTGCTGCTTCATAAATTGAATTTTCAATATTCTGTAATCCTGCAATATAGAATACCATGTTGTATCCAGTCCATCTCCAAACAAGTGCGATGATTACAACAAATCTAGCAGGCCATGTTTTATTAAACCAATCAATAGGTGCAATGTTAATCCAGGAAAGCATGGTATTAATAAATCCATTACTTGCAAAGAGTGACTTAAATATCATTGAGTATGATACAAGAGAAGTTGCACAAGGTAAGAAAATCATAGTTCTAAAGATTCCCTTTCCTTTTAGCTTTGGATTATTTAGCATTTGAGCTAGGATCAATGCTAATACAAGCATGATAGGAACTTGTATTACAAAATAAAAGACTGTGTTAAATAGGCATTCTAAGAATACCTTATCTTTAAATAATCTTGTGTAGTTTTGAAATCCTACCCAACGCTCTGATGCGTTATTTCCTCTTTTAAAGGATAGGAGAATTGCTTGAAGCATAGGATAAAAGCAGAAGATAAATATTAATAAAGTAGCTGGTAGTAAAATAGCCCAGCCAATTAGGTTCTGTCTTTTTTCCAAAGTAAGTTTTTTTGTCATTGGGCACCTCTAGGGAAAAAAATAGGCAGGCTTTATTCGCCTGCCCTTAGGAAAAGGTATTAACCTCCGATAGCGAATTCGACAGCTTCTTGAGCTTTCTTCATTTCTGCTTTTACATCAGCACCTTTTTGTACAACGTTTGTAATTGCGTCTGTGATTGCAGAACGAATGTCGTTGTAGTATGAACCGAAATCACAAGTAGGAACGCCATTAGCATAAGATACGATGTCTGAGTAAACTTTCTGGCCACCAAAGAATTCAACTGGATCTTGGTATTTGCTACTCTTTGCTGCTGGGAGATATGTTGTGATAACACCATTGTTTACAAGAAGTGTATCATAAAGAGCTGTGTTAGAACCAAGAGTTGTCTTTAAGAAGTCAAATGCAAGTTCCTTATTCTTACAAGCTGAAGATACTGCCCATGAAGCACCACCGCTGTTAGAGAAGTTAGTTGCACCTGCAACGCCTTCAAGCTTTGGAAGTGGAACTACTGCCCATTTACCACTCTGGTCAGCTGCTGCTGTGATTGATGAGATAATCCAGTTACCTTGGATTAAGCCAGCTGCTTTACCTGTATTAAATGATGCAATGTACTGATCCCAGTCTGTATAGTCAGTCATAAGACCTTCTTTGATTAAGCGAGCATAGATCTTAATTGCTTCTTCAAGTACTGCGTTGTTTTCAATGTTAACTTTGCCATTAACATATGGGGATGCACCAGCACTCTGTAAGATCATTAATACGATTTCACTTCCACCAGAGGTTGTGAGCATATCAATTCCTGTTGCTTTCTTAACCTTTGTTGCGTTTTCAAAGAACTGAGACCATGTAACACCGTCAAAATCTGCTACAGTTAAGCCTGCTTTTGCGATGATATCTGTTCTAATTGGCATGATTACAGCACCGTTATCAAATGGAACACCATAGTGCTTTCCATTAGCTGTTGACATTGCGCTCTTACCTGCTGCAAAGTCAGCAAAGTTGATGCCTGAGTCATCAAGTGTTGTGAAGATACCAGGGTAGTTAGCGATGAACTTCTGGTATGAGTTATCCTGCATAAGGAAGATATCTGGAAGAGTTGAGTAGTCACCAGCTTGGTCTGCTGTAACAAACTTTACTTCGATATCTTTTGATGGGTTTTCAACAATATTGAGTTTGAAATCTGGATGTGTTTCCTGATAGATTTTTTCAGCCTCAATTAATGCAGGAATGTTGAAGTTAGGATCCCATGCCCAAACTGTCAATGTGTTTGTTTTTTCTGCTGGTGCAGATTCCTTAGCACCATTTGCAAAAACAGCTGTTAGAGCCATGAGCGCGATAAGCGCAACTGCTAATATTTTTTTCATTTATTACCTCCTCGGTTATTCCCCGATATCTTCACTATATTGTTCAATAAAAGGATTAAGATATATAGATATTGCTTATATATTTATTTTTATTGCTAAATATTTAAAAATATTTCATAATTTTGGTATGAGTAATTACCACTTTGATGTAAATCTTGATGGAATTAGCAGTAAGGTCAATCTACTTTATATTTCACACAGTAGGGATGAAAATGACTGGCCTAGTATTATTCATTCACACCTTTTTTGTGAACTTCTTTACATTGAAAAAGGCAAAGGAGAATTGCTGGTAAATGGTAAAAAAATACTCATTAATGAGCGTGATTGTATCCTGCTTCCTGCTAACAATCTTCATACAGAAACATCCTCTGAAACAGAAAAATTAGAGTACTATGCATTGGGTATATCAGGCTTATCTGTAAGCTATGATGATTATAAAGGACCTATATTAAATTTTGGAAGTGAAAATGACAGGGTTCGTAATTTAATAAAGAATATGTATGGAGAGGTTAGAAAGAAGAGTAGTAATTATGAACTTATAGTAAAAGGGTATTTTTATATATTATTAACACTATTACTCAGAGTAAAGAAAGCAAATATTGAGATTAAAAAAAGTGAACAAAATGCAAAAACTAAGCTTAATTTAGTTAAAGATTATATTGATTCACACTATATGGAAGACTTCAATCTTGATGAATTAGCCCAAATGTTTAATATTTCAAAGTACCATTTTGTTAGGATTTTTAAAAAAGAGTTCTCGAAAGGCCCTATGGCATATTTAGAAGAAGTTAGAATTAGAATTGCTAAAAATCTTCTAGCGTCTACTGAAAACCGAATAACAGATATTGCACTTAACTTAGGTTTTTCATCCTCTTCTTACTTCTCTCAGCGCTTTAAAACTCTAACAGGTATTACCCCTTATGATTACAGAATGATGCTTAGAAACAACGATTTGTTGTTATAATAACATTATGTAATATTTATAACAAAAATTTAAAAAATGTATTGCATAAAATGCCTACTTTATTTTAATCTTGCGTTGCAAATTAAGAGATTCATTTCCTGAAAGGTGGGGTTTTTTATTATGGAGAACAAAATCAAAGTTGCTGTCATGGGTGCTACTGGTGCCGTTGGACAGGTATTTATGTGGATGCTTTCTGATCATCCATGGTTTGAACTTGCTTACTGTACTGCATCTGCAGCAAGAGTAGGACAAAAGTATGCATCTACCGTTCACTGGGTTATGCCATTTGAGATGCCTGAAGCAATTAAAGATATTGATGTTAAAGAATTTAATTTTGATGCTATGAAGGAAGCAGGTGTAAAGATTGTATTCTCCGCTCTCCCTGCTGCAGTTGCTATGGAAGCAGAGCCACAGCTCAGAGCTAGAGGCTTCTATGTATTTAGTAATGCAGCTGCTATGCGCTATGATTCAAATGTACCAATTCTAATTCCTGATACAAATGTAGAGCAGTTAGATTTAATTAGAAGTCAGGGTTATCCTCAGACAGGATTTTGTGTAACAAACGCAAACTGTGTTACAACTGGTCTTGCTATGGCCCTCGCACCACTTAGAAAGTTTGGAATTAAGACTATTACTATTAATAGTTATCAGAGTGTTTCTGGTGCTGGTTATCCTGGTCTTTCTTCTTTTGATATTACAGATAACTGTATTCCTTTCATTAAGGGTGAGGAAGAGAAGATTGAGAAAGAAGTTAAGAAGATTCTTTCAATTGATCCTGAAGTATATGCATACACAGTTAGAGTTCCTGTTATGTTTGGTCACCTTGAGACTGTTTGGCTTGATTTTGAGCAGGATGTTGAGTGTGATGAAATTGTTAAAGCCTGGAACGACTTTAAGGAGTGTCAGGATCTTCCTTCAACACCAAAGCAACCAATTGTATATTCTGAAGAACCAACATTCCCACAGCCAAAGTATGCTTTCTGGGGAAATCCAAAAGGAATGGTTGTTTATACAGGTCGCTTAAAGAAGAAGAATGGTAAGATTGGTTTCTGCCTACTTGTTAATAACATTGTAAAGGGTGCAGCTGGTGGTTCAATCCAGAATGCAGAGGCATTTGTATCAAGGTTCCTCAATAGATAATTGTCATAAATACTCAGTTAGGCGGTCTTCGGGCCGCCTTTTTTCAAAGTTTTTTAAAAATCACATTTCTCAAGGATTAACTCCTATAAAATGCTTTGCTATAATATATTTGAGGAGCTAAGGATGGAAAGATTTTTTGACAAAAATAATAAGCTCATAGATTTATCTAAAGGTGATATCCTATATGAGCAGGGACAGGAGTGCGATACTATGTTCTTGTTATATACAGGAAAAATGGGATTGTACTATAACTACGGTAAAGAAAATGAGCTTTGTCTTGCTACTATTTGTGAAAAAGGTTCCTCTCTTGGTGAAATGGGTCTTTTAGAGGGTGAGCCAAGAAATGGTACTGCAGTTGCATTAGAAGATTCTAAGGTACTTGAGATTAGAAAGGATAATTTAGAGGAATTTTTATTTGCGCACCCAAACGGTGGAGTAAAGATGATTCAAGACTTAGCAAATAGATTTAAGTCTGTATCAATGCAATTAGATGAAAGTAGAAAGCTACTTCGTGAACTTGTTGATAGCAACACTGTAAAGAAATCTAAGATATCAGATAGGTTTAAAAAGATTGCTGATATACTTTTAGACGTTCCAAGCGATGTTCCTGTCGATTTATATATGTCCTGTTATACAAGGAATAATACTAACTTGATGTAAATTTAATCCATTAAATAAAAAAATATCGTTTTTCCTTGTCAAAAGACAGCTTTTTATTTATTGTTGTGGTTAAGATATAGTAAGTAGTAAAGGTCTTTTGTAAAGGGCCTTTCAGAAATAGTCAATAAGGAGAAATTCATGACAATTAACGATGTTAAACATGCAAAGCTCGTTCAGTGGGTAAATGAGATCGCAGCTCTTACAACCCCAGATGCAATCGTACTTGCAGATGGTTCTGCAGCTCAGTATGATGAGCTTGTCAACGAATGTGTAGAAAAAGGCCTCTGCGTACGCCTTAATGAAGAGAAGAAACCACACAGCGTTCTTTTCAATTCAGATCCTTCTGATGTAGCTCGTGTTGAGAAGAGAACATTTATCGCAGCTAAGACAAAGGAAGAAGCTGGTCCTACTAACAACTGGATCGATCCTGTTGAACTTAAGAAAACACTCACAGGTCTCTACAGTGGTTGTATGAAGGGTAGAACAATGTATGTTATCCCATTCAGCATGGGTCCTCTTGGTTCACCAATTTCAAAGCTCGGTGTTGAGATTACAGATAGCCCATACGTTGTTATCAACATGATGATTATGACACGTGTAGGTGTTAAGGTTCTTGATTTACTCGGAACAGATGGATATTTCGTACCATGTCTCCACTCAGTTGGTAAGCCTCTTGCAGCAGGTGAGACAGATGGTGGTAAGTGGCCATGCGCTCCAATGGAAGATAAGTACATTGCACAGTTCCCAGAGACAAGAGAAATCTGGTCATTCGGTTCTGGTTACGGTGGAAACGCTCTCCTTGGTAAGAAGTGTCTCGCTCTCAGAATAGCTTCTGTACTCGCTCGTGATGAAGGTTGGCTTGCTGAGCACATGCTCATCTTAAAGGTCACAAACCCAGAAGGTAAGAGCCGCTTCGTAACAGCAGCATTCCCATCAGCTTGTGGTAAGACTAACTTGGCTATGCTTATTCCTACAATTGAAGGTTGGAAGGTAGAGACAGTTGGTGATGATATCGCATGGATGAAGTACGGTGCAGACGGCAGACTTTATGCAATCAACCCAGAAGCAGGTTTCTTTGGTGTAGCTCCAGGAACATCTGCTAAGTCAAACAAGAACGCTTTAATCGCTGCTAGCAAGAATACAATCTTTACTAACGTTGCTCTTACAGCTGATAAAGATGTTTGGTGGGAAGGTATTGGTTATGATGCTCCAGGCCCACTCACAGATTGGCATGGTAATGAATGGATTCAGGATAAGGGTAATAAGGAACAGGCTCCAGCAGCTCATCCAAATTCACGTTTCACAGCTCCTGCATCTCAGTGCCCATGTATCGCTCCTGAATGGGAAGATCCACAGGGTGTTCCAGTATCTGCTATCCTCTTTGGTGGTAGAAGACCTTCAACTATCCCACTAGTACATATGGCTCGTAACTGGAATCATGGTGTATTCCTTGGTTCTATCGTAGGTTCAGAAGTAACAGCTGCTACACTCGATGTTAAAGCTGGTACAATCCGCCGTGACCCATTCGCAATGCTCCCATTCTGTGGTTACAACATGGGTGACTACTTCAAGCACTGGATTGAAGTTGGTAAGGCTGGCGATGCTGACAAGCTTCCAAAGATCTTCTATGTTAACTGGTTCAGAAAGACAGCTGAAGGTAAGTGGTTATGGCCAGGTTACGGCGATAACAGCCGTGTCCTCAAGTGGATCTTCGAATGCTGTGAAGGTACTGCTAAGACAGTTGATACTCCAATTGGTATCATGCCTACTGTTGATGCAATTGATCGCCCAGCAGATGTTTCTGAAGAAGACATGAAAGAACTTCTTACTGTTGATGTTGATGGCTGGCTCAAGGAAGTTGATGACATCAGAACTAACCACTATCCAAAGTTCGGATCTCACCTCCCAGCAGAACTTGCAGAGATGCTCGATACTCTCGAAGCTAACCTCAAGGCAGCTAAGAACTAATAGACTTTATATAGTCAAAAAGCCCTTCAGTTTTGGAGGGCTTTTTCATTGCTTAAAATAATAGATAAGTTGCGGAAAGTGTATAAAAACAGGTACTTTCCGCAGGTTATCGCAATATTATAAATGAAATAATTAAGATAATTTACTGCATTATAAGAAATGTAAATTGCAATATAAAAATGACAAAAAATTCCGAAATAAAAATGTAGTAATTTAACGAGACCTTTTCTGATCATTTCCCTCAAGTAACTCATAATAATCTTTAGTTCTATAAGAAGGACCAATAATCTTTATTACATGGGAATGATGAAGTAGTCTATCTAATATAGCATTAGCAAGCATAGAATCAGAGAAAACATCACCCCATTTGCTAAAAGGTTGGTTGGTAGTAATAATAGTAGAAGTGTGCTCATATCTTTTAGCAATAAGCTGGAAGAAAAGATTAGCACCAGTCTTATCTATAGGAAGATAACCAATTTCATCGATAATCAGAAGCTTATAC
>NZ_JAXEGN010000145.1:0-7319 GCF_034103065.1 Bullifex sp.
TTGGACTATTAGTTATTGTATTGTTAATGAGTTTTTATTTACACAATGAGAATAAGAAGCATCAGAAGGCTGAAATTCAGTTCCGTGATTCCCTATTATCAAACCTAGCCGCAAATGTTAATGATGCTTTTGTGATAATGGATGAAAACTTAGAAAAAGTTTTATTTGCAACTCCAAATATCAGACAGATATTAGGAATAGATGAAAGTGATGTATTAACTAATATTGATAATATTAACGAGCATCAAAGTGAAAGACTTGAGGAAATAAGAGCAAATAGAGGTAAAAGAATAACTTGGCAGCAAGAGTACATCAATAAAAAAGATGGAACTAAAAAGTATCTAGATATCACTGCTTATCATACAGAATTTGGTTCATTAAATAGATGTGTAATAGTAATTGATGATAGAAGTGAAGATAGAAGACTTAGAGATGTTTTATCCTCATCTCTTGAGCTTGCTAAGAATGCAAATGAAGCAAAGAGTAACTTCTTAGCTAATATGAGCCATGATCTCAGAACACCTATGAATGCAATCGTGGGTTATTCAACACTTTTACAAAGTAATGCTACTAATAGTGATAAGGTATTAGAAATTTCTAAGAAAATTGCATTTTCATCCCAGCATCTTCTTTCCTTAATAAATGATATTCTTGATATGAGTAAAATTGAAAGCGGAAAGACTTCCTTGAATATTAGCGAAGTAGAACTAGCTGAATTAATTGAAAATATCTATGAAATTGTTAGTGTCCAAGCTAGAGCTAAAAACCAAAAGCTTGAAGTAATTACTCGTGGAAAGCTCTCTGACTACTTCTTAGCTGATAAGTTACGACTTAGTCAAATTTTACTCAACATTCTTTCAAATGCAGTTAAGTACACTCCAAATAATGGTTTAATATCATTTGTTATTGAAAGTAAACAGCAAACAAGTAAAACATGTACAATGCGCTTTATCATCTCCGATAACGGAATTGGTATGAGTAAAGAGTTTCTTAAAAATATCTTTAACCCATTTACTCGTGATTCCAATGTACTGTCCTCTGGAATTCAAGGTACTGGTCTTGGTATGTCTATTACAAAAAGTATCGTTGATTTAATGGGTGGTACAATTTCAATTTCTAGTGAAGAAGGTAAGGGAAGTGTATTTACTGTAGAATTGAAGTTTGCAAAATCTGATAGAGAATCAAATTCTTCATTCTTTAAACGCTATAACATATCGAAAATACTAATAGTTGATGATGAGAATGATGTATTAAGTGATGTTAAGCGTAAGCTTGAATCAAATGATATTAGTGTAGATGAAGCAAGTAGTGGGCTTGAAGCTATCTCAAAGGTACAAAACAGTAGTAGCTATGATGTATTAATTATAGACTGGAAGATGCCTAAAATGGATGGTCTTGAAACAATAAAGCAAATAAAGAATAAAGTTGGAAATAATGTTCCAATTATTATTCTTTCTGCATATGATTTTTCTGAAATCGAGGATGAAGCAAGAACTCTTGGAGTAAATCTATTTTTATCAAAGCCTTTCTTTATCTCTGCTCTTCAAAGACAACTTGCTAATTATTATGTTGATAAGCAAAGAAGTGATAACAAGAGTCAATTAGAAATTAAAGGTGTTAATATCTTAGTTGCAGAAGATAATGAAATTAATGCTGAAATTATAACAGAATTATTAAAGGATATAGGAATTGAGTGTGTAATTGCATCCAACGGTAAAGAAGCATTAGATATCTATGAAAGGGAAAAGGTAGGAACCTTTGATATGATATTTATGGACATTCAAATGCCAATTATGAATGGGTATGAAGCAACTCAATTAATTAGATTATCTAATAAGGAAGGAAGCAAAGATATTCCAATTATTGCAATGACTGCAAATGCTTTTGAGGATGATATAAAGGCATCAAAGGAAGCAGGTATGAATGAACATATTGCAAAACCTATAGATTTTGATAAACTAAAGACTATAATTAAGTCATTTTTAAGCTAACACGAAGTTAGTACTAAGTGCTGTAGCACTATAATTAATCTTTCTCTTTTTCTTTCTGTAGAAAGAAATAGTCACAGAAGTGGCCTTTTTAAAATAAAAGGTGGGCACTTATTATGTTTTCTTATAATGCTTCTTTTATCAAAGCCAAATTAAAAGATAGCAAAAAAACATTAATAGAAAATCTTTCCTTCACTCTCAATAGAGGTGAGAAGCTTGCACTTGTAGGGGAAACTGGATCAGGAAAAACAATCACGGCCCTTTCTATTATGGGACTCCTCCCTAAAAATATCATAGCTGACTATAAAATGAGCTTAAGGACTATTGACGGTAGAACTTTGTTAAATAAAGAAATATATAAAGCCTTAGGAAAAGATATAGTTTATATACCTCAAAATGGATTAGAAGTTCTTTCAAGTCTTCGAAGTGTTAGAAAGCATCTATATGATTCATTGAAATTAAATGGCTGTAAAAAAAATAAATTAGAAATAACTTCATACTCTTTACTTTCTAAAGTTGGATTTAGTGAAGTTGAGAAGGTAATAGATTTATATCCCTTTGAGTTATCAGGGGGAATGGCTCAAAAGGTTACTATTGCCCTCGCTTTAGCTTCAAATCCAAGTGTAATAATTGCAGATGAACCTACTAATGGACTCGATAGAGAAAATAGAGGAACCTTTATCAAGCTTCTCGAAAGCCTTGATGCTGCTAAAATAATTATTACTCATGATATTTCCCTTTGTGAAATGATGGACAAAATCATCGTTCTAAAGGATGGAGTTGTTATGGAAAGTGGGGATGCAAAAGAAGTATTAGACTCTCCAAAATGTGAATATACTAAAGCGCTTGGGAATGCGCTTTGCCAAAATGGCATGAAAGAAACACCTGTAGTTAGAAACGAAAATAAGTGTTGTCCATTTTATTCAATGTGTGAAAAAGGGTGCTCTGAATGTATGAATGTTTCTTTAAAAGTTAAAGTAAATCATAGTTGGAGATGTATAAATGGTTGAAGTTAAAAATCTTACATTTTCATATAAGGAAAAACTTATATTTTCAAATGCATCATTTAGTATTAAGGACTTAAGTATTACCTCGCTTTATTCCCCTAGTGGATCTGGAAAGAGTACTATTGCAAAGCTTCTAACTGGTATCTTACGCCCAAGTAGTGGAGAAATATTTTTAGATGGTAAATTGCTCTCATCAAAGGACCATTACGATAGAAAAAATGGATTAAAGATTCAAATGGTTTATCAAAACCCAACCTCCTCTTTTGATAGCGAACAAAAGCTTATTTCATCAATTATCGAGTTAATAAAATACCATAAGCTTTGCACTAAGGAGCAAAGAAGTGAGTACATTAAGGAGTTTGCTACCTCGTTAAATATTGATCAAGATATTTTAAACCATCTACCAACACAAATATCAGGAGGGGAAGCCCAGAGGATAGCATTAATGAAAGCATTAATGCTAAAACCCAAGGTATTAATTCTTGATGAAGCAACAAGTATGCTCGATGTCTCAACGCAGGCAAATGTTATTGCACTTGTAAAGAGAAAGATTAATGAACTAGGAGGTTCTATTTTATTAATCACCCATGATAAGGCGCTTTCAGAGTGTCTTTCAGACCAAATATATACTATTAAACAAAATAAAATAGAGGAATATAAATGAAAAAGCTGTTATTAACTATTTTGTTATTTACTCTTCATTTAGCAATTTTTTCATCTCCTGCTAAAGAAGATTTGAATACTGGCAAATTTATTGTTGAAATCGGAACAACTGCAGTAATTGAGAAAGCTGAGGTAGGAGAATATGCCTATGATATGCTTACCTCAGGATTTTCAAATCTACCGCTAGTTTCAAAGGACACTAATGGGGTATATAGTCCATTGGTAGCATCATTCGATACTCAAGATTCAAAAACTTGGAATTATGAAATTACTCCAGGACTCACCTGGTCTGATGGTGTTGAGGTAACAGCAGAGGATATTCTTTTTACACTTATATATGAAGATCAAAATGGAAGTGCTAACTTTATTGACCAAATTGATAGTAAAGGTAAGGTAACTGAATCAAAATATATTGGATATACTTTAAGTGAAGATAAGAAGACACTTAGTTTAGTTCTTCGTGATGCCAACATAAGGGAGCTATCTAATATGACTAGCTTTAGAATTGTACCTTCTCATCTTTATAGTGATGGAGATATCACAATAGCTGATAAAAGAGTTACCTGCGGACCATTTGTTTTTTCTTCCTTCGATGGTCTGTCAGGAACAATAGAATTTGTTCAAAATAAATTTTATCCAGTAAAACCTAATGTTGAGAAAATAGTTGTTCATCTCTTTGGAAGTGAAGATACGATGTACATGGCTCTTAACAATGGAGATTTAGATTTTACATTTATTTACAATAGTGGTGTTGGTGAAAATTATTTAGATGTATTAAAAGAAAATAATAATCTAGAAATATTAAGTGCTAATGGTCAAGGTATTCCACTTGTGCTTTGTTTTAATAATTCATCTGAAAAACTTAGTGATATAAATATAAGAAAGGCAATTAGCTACGCCTTAGACTACGAAGTAATAAGAAAATACGTAGGAGGAAGTGGTGCAAGTATTGCAAATAGGGGAGTCGTACCAGCTTCAACCTTTGGATATATAGAAACACAAAAGCTAGAGCAGAATCTTAGTCTTGCTGCAACACACCTACATAACTCTGGGTATGAAAAGGTTGGCGCTTACTATCAAAAGGATGGAGAAGTTTTATCTTTAACACTTTCCTATCGTCTTGATAAAACTGCTCAAGTTGCAGGAGCAGAATTAATTAAAACACAGCTTGAAACATTTGGTATTAAAGTAAATTTAGATGGTCTTGATAGTGCTTCATACAATGCAAAAACAAGTAATAAGTTTAGTAATAATAATATTTCGTTTGAGATGGCTTTGTTTGGATTCACCAGTGCGGGAGTAGAAATGGGTAGTGGAATTGCAACAATCTATGTTGATAAATTTCATAACGTTCAAGGTGGTTGCCAAGTATCAGATGAAGCTTTCCAGAAATTATTAAAAGAGTTAAAGAGTGCTAAAACTATTGAGGAATATTATCTAAGTGCTGCTAAAATTCAAGAGTACTATGAGACTAATACACCACTAATTGCACTATATCACGATAATAATAACTATGTAGCAATTGGAGAATATGAAGGCTATGCTATTGATAGCTTATTTGGAATAAATAATGTTAATACATACATTAATTTAAAAAGGAAGTAAGCTATTTTGTCAAAGATAAGTGTAAAGAGAGCATTATTTTGCTTTGTATTAATTATAATAATTAATTTTTTACTTCCTAGAATGATGAAGGGGAATCCTATCAGTTACTTAACTGGTCTTGATGAGGAGCTTACTAGTGTACAAATTGAGTACTATGAAAAAGCTCTTCATTTGGACGAGTCCCTATTTAAGCAATTTTTATATTACTTAAAAAGTATTTTTGATGGCACCTTAGGATATTCTTTTCAAAAAAATTCTACTGTTTCTACACTTATATTTGAAAGGTTAAAAGTAACACTACTTTTAGTTCTTCCATCTGCAATAATAGCAGCAATTATAGGACTTTCTTTTGGGTTAAAAGCAGGATTTGAAGGACCTAAAACAGATAAAGTATTAACTCCAATAATGATAATAATTAATTCCTTTCCACTCTTTTTGATCTCTTTATTACTTATTTTATTTTTTGCTTTTGACCTAAAGCTATTACCATATTCTGGCCTTGCCTCAACTAAAAATAGTAACTTTTTAGATTTAGTGAGACATCTAATTTTACCTATTTCGACAATTACTATAGGCTTACTTCCATCTAGATACTTGCTTGTAAGAAATATGACTCAAAAAATAGCAAAGAGTAGATGTATCCTCTATCAAAGAGAGAGAGGATTAGGTAATAACAAAATTAGGTATTTTTATATACTCCCAGAGCTATTAACAACCTTTTTAACAAATGTTGGATTAAGTATAGGTAGTGGTATTGCTGGGTCTGTAGTAGTTGAAAGTATTTTCTCAATTAATGGAATGGGAAGACTCTTAACTCAAGCAGTATACACTCTTGATTACCCTCTAATGTATGGTATTTTATTTGTCACCTCGTTGGCTATGCTTATTAGCATTATCATAGTCGATATTCTTTCATTTTTGTTAGATCCAAGACAAAGGAGAAAGCTTCATGACTAAAAAATTCGTAGTAATTATTGGTGCTCTCCTTTTAATGTTTTTTATTATTACTGCTGCCTTTCCCGAGTTAATTGCTCCATACAGTGCAAAGGATATGGATAGTCCTTGGTTATCAAGCTCAAGTGAGCATATCCTAGGGACTAATAAGCTTGGATATGATGTTTTTTCAGAGTTGATATTTGCAACTAGGAAAACATTAATTACAGGTGTATTAGCTTCTACCTTATCGCTAATTATTGCAACATTACTTGGCTATCTATGTTTAGAAGAAAATATAATTGGTAAAGTTTCAATAACAATTATTGATACCATGACGCTACTACCTCGCTTAGTTACGATGATAGTTTTATCTACATTCTTTAATACTAATAGTTTTTCATTAATTGTTTTAATCTCAATCTTTTCTTTTGCAGCAAGTGCAAGAGCAATTTCTGCTAGAGTTAGAATGATAAAAAAAGAGTGTTTTATTGAAAGTTTAACTGTACAAGGCTTTAGTAAAATGCATATCTTGATTTTCCATATCATACCTTCTTTAAAGGACATATTATTAACAAGATTTTTGCTTGGAATTAATAGTGCGATAATGCTTGAATCTACACTATCATTTTTAGGCCTTGGAGATATATACAACCCTACCTGGGGAACCATGGTAAATCTTGCATATAAAAATGGAGCATTTTTACGCCATCATTATTGTTATTTGTTATCACCTGGAGTAATGATAATGCTCTTAACACTATCGTTTTATATGGTAAGCTTAGCAATTGAACTAAAGCACGAAGAAATAAAGGAAACCACATGAAAAGAGTATTTTCACTTATACATTCATCTCCACATTCTCAATTAGGTGATATAGTTGATAACACCCCAAATGATATTGAGACGGAGGATGCTTTTTCAAGTTTAAATCAAGAAAGAAGTAAAGATAATTTAATTAACTATGCTAAGTGCTTAGTTAAGCAGCTTAGATATAAAGAAGCTTTAGTAATCTTTAATGAAGTACTTTCAAAGGACCCAAATGATTTAGCTACATTACGTCTTAGAGCAATTAGAAATATGACAACGCTATGTGTTAAAGAAAGTCTTGATGATTTTTTAT
>NZ_JAXEGN010000146.1:0-2001 GCF_034103065.1 Bullifex sp.
TTGAAGCTATCGGTGATACATTAATTGCTCCTCTTTCTCTTTACTCAAAGAAGGCAACAAGTGTTGATGCTCTCAAAGAGCTTGCGGGAAAGAATTAATGAGTTATTCAATTGAAACTATCAAACAAGAAGTTTTAGAGGATAGGGACTATTTGGTCTCTCTTCGTCGTTATTTGCACACTCACCCAGAACTTCCAAGAGAAGAATATGAGACAGCAAAATTCATCGAAGAAGAGCTAAATAAAATAGGTCTTAACCCAAGAAGAGTAGGTGAAACTGGAGTATATGCTCTTTTAGAAGGATCTAAACCAGGTAAGGCGTTAATCTTACGTGCTGATATCGATGCACTTCCGATAACGGAAACCCATGAGTGTTCTTATAAAAGTGTTAATCCAGGTAAAATGCATGCTTGCGGACATGATGCACATACAGCTTGTTTATTAGAAGCAGCTAGAATCTTGGTAAAACACAAAGAAGACATTAAAGGTTCTATTGCATTTTGCTTCCAACAAGCTGAAGAAATAGGTTATGGAGCAAATATCTTTGTTGGTGAAGGCTTAGTTAAAGGTGATAGATGCTTCGGTATTCACTTAGCATCAAATATTTTAGCAGGAAAGGTTTCTGCTACAGCAGGTCCTAATAACGCTTCTGTCGATTATTTTAAAATAAAAGTAAATGGTGCATGTGCACATGTATCAACACCTGAATTAGGTGTAGATGCAGCATACATTGCTTCCATGATAACAGTAGGAGCACAAGGCTTAGTAACCAGAAGAACTAATCCAACAGACTCTGTTATTATTGGAATTGGTAAAATAGTTGCTGGAACTGCATATAACATTGTTGCTGGGGAAGCTGTATTAGAGGGTACTATAAGAGTTATGTATCCTGAAATTAGAAGTAAAGTAAAATCTGAACTAAAAGAATTGGCTGAAAATACAGCTAAACTTTATGGAGGAAGTGCTGAAATTGAGTATCAAGATTTTACGGCTCCTTTAATAAACCCTGAAATACCTAGTAAAGAAGTTGCTGAAGTAGCAGCAAAGTTATTTGGACGGGATAATGTTATCACAAATCGTCCTTATTCTCTTGGCGGTGATGACTTTGCAGAGTTTATTCTTGAGGTTCCAGGATGCTATGCATATGTAGGCTCAGGAAACCCTGAAATTAAAGAAACAACATTAGCTCATCATGACTCATCATTTGATATTGATGAGAAATCTCTTGAAGTTGCAACAACATTGCATGTTGCTTACGCTTTAGAATATTTAAATGATAATATTTAGTCTTTTACTTTTAAGATTAAATTAACAAAGCATGTAGCAAGTATTTTCCTTGCTACCATGCTTATCAAGATAACTTAATTAAAGCTTATACCCTAAGGATTTTGCTATAGATAAGAACTCTTCTTTTTTTAATCCTGAGTCAACAATTGCAGAGTCTAAAGTAATAATACCTTTAGCAACTAGATTTAATAAGGCTTTAACAGCGATACCAATACCCTCAGTTCTTCCATTATCATAATACTTAGCTGCATACTTTTCTGCATATTGTTGTACAGCATCACAAATATGATCTTCGCCTTCTATTGTTACCTTATAATTCATAGTACATTCCTTTATTACATTATCTTTCATCGTCTAATAATCATTTAGTTTTTTACTTTGAAGATTAAATTAACAAAGCATGTAGCAAATATTTCTCTTGCTATCATGCTTATCAAGATAACTAAATTAAAGCTTATACCCTAAGGATTTTGCTATAGATAAAAACTCTTCTTTTGGTAAGCTAGAATTCTCAATTGCATAGTCTAAGGTAATGGTTCCTTTATTAACTAGATCTAATAAAGCTTTAGCCATACCTTCAGTTCTTCCTTTATCATAAGACTTTTCTGCATATTGTTGTACAGCATCACAAACATGATCTTCACCTTCTACTGTTGTTTTATAAGTCATTGTTGTCTCCCTAATTACAGTATCTTTCATTTCACGATAATCATATG
>NZ_JAXEGN010000147.1:0-2070 GCF_034103065.1 Bullifex sp.
TTTGAAACTCCTTAGCTTTTTTTGATGTACGTTGCTAAGAGTTTCTTTCGTGGGACAAGCTTGTTGCAACTGTCCCTTTCTCTATTGGAAACTATGCTGAATTCCTATTGGTAACTATGCTGAAATAAATCCTACTATAAACAAAGTAAGTTTATTTTGGAGAAATATATGGATAATCCTTTTACATTAACATTTGGAAAAGAACCATTAAGTATAATTAATCGAGATTATGAGATTAATGAGGTTTACGAAAGCTTTATTTCTCCTAATCCAGATTCACACACATTTTTAATAACAGGTGTTAGAGGCTCTGGAAAAACTGTATTTATGACATCTATTGCAAATACTCTCAAAAAGGATAGGAACTGGATTGTTTGTGATTTAAGTTCTGATTTTGATTTGATAAAATCATTAACTGCAAACTTAAATAGTAAAAAAGAAGTATTTAATATAATTAAAAATGCTAAAATAAATGTTTCAATTTTAGGTTTTGAAATTGGACTTGAAAATCAAATACAGGCTAATGATGTAGCTGTGTATTTGGATAAAATATTAAGTGAACTTACGAAAAAAGGAAAAAGAGTATTAGTTACAATAGATGAGGTTGTATCAAATAAAAATGTTAGAGAATTTGTTAGTCTTTTTCAAATTTTTCTGAGAAAAGAATACAATATATTTCTTTTAATGATAGGACATTATGAAAATATTAATTGTCTGCAAGATGAAAAAACATTAACTTTTTTATATAGAGCTCTATGCTAAGAGACATGTCAAGACAATTAGTTAAAAATTATCCGAATATTTAAGCTACCTCTTTATTATTAATATTAGGGAAAGTACCCATAGTATATACTTCATCTGGTGTTTTATAATCTAAGCTTTGATGAATTCTATCATGATTAAAATAGTAAACAAATTCATTAAGGCTTTGTTGTAGTTGATCAAATTCATGATAATCTCTTAAAAACACCCACTCATATTTTAAAGTCCTCCAGGTGCGTTCCACTCTCACATTATCGAGACATCTACCAATACCATCCATGCTAATAAGAATTTCATAACTTTCAAGGAAAGAAGTGAATTCTTTAGAGGTATATTGTGAACCTGCATCTGTGTTAAATATAGCAGGTACACCATACTTTATTATTGCTTCCATTAAGGCATCAAGACAAAACTCTACATTCATTGTTTCAGATAACCTCCAAGATAAAATCTTTCTGCTGTATAAATCGATTATTGCAGTAAAATACACCATACGACCTTCAAGCTTGATATAGGTAATATCAGTAGCCCAAACTTCATTGACATACCTTATCTTTCTATTACGAAGCAGATATGGATATTTGGTGTATAAGCCTTTAGCAGGATGTGTAGTTTTAAATACAGGAGTTAATCCTTTTAGACTTAATTCTTTGTATATCATTCTAATAGCGTGTTCTGTAGCCCATGAATGACCTTCACGTAGTAAATGCTTGGACATCTTTATATATCCATATGTGGAGAAATTGGTCCATTCAATAAGAACTTTATCAAGATGTCTATTATGTTCTTCTTTAAGTGCTGCTTTTCTTTCTTCTTCATCAGAGATAGCATAGCTCCTCTTTTCATAATACACGCTTCTAGGGAGCTTCAAGATTTGACACTGGGCACTGATTGATAAAACATTACTTTTAGTTTCATCAACCAGCATCCAGAGCTCATCCTTTTTTAGAAGCGCTGATCTTTTTTTAATAGATCTATCTCTAACTCTTTTTGACCAATTATTGCCTTGGCTGCAGCAAGCTTTTCTTCTGCCTCTTCATGTAGCTTTTGAAATCTTTTTGCTTCTTTATTACCAAATCCATTTAGCAGAATTGCTTTCTTCCAATCTGATAGTGTACTTGGTGCTACATTGTTACTAGAACATACTTCACTAAATGCTTTTCCATCTAGAAGCTCTTTAATGCATTTAAGCTTAAACTCATCTGTATAAGTCTTCTTGTTTCTACCCATATCTTTTTTACTCCTTTGATATGGTAACTGTTATTCGGATTATTTTCACCTCCCTGTCTGATTTACACTCTTAGTATA
>NZ_JAXEGN010000148.1:0-26385 GCF_034103065.1 Bullifex sp.
AAAGGCTCCAACTGTAAGAAATACAGATAGCCATTCTCCAAACTCAATTGAATTGAGCCTAAGACTAATAAAAGAATATCTAAAGGATTTTTCCTTAAACTTGGTTTATCCTAGTTGGGATGGAAATAATCTTATTTTTGAATGTTAAGTAATAGGGAATAATAATTTTTATACTAATCTATTATTCCCTTTGAATTACTATAAGCTTTTAAAAACCTAGAAATGATTATTTAAAACTCCGGACTGGATGTGAATGTGAGCTTTTCACCTGTAGTTGGATGATAAAAACTAAGAGAACGAGCATGAAGACATAGTCTTTCAAATTCTTTTCTTGTTCCATAAAGCCTATCACCAACAATAGGTAGCTTAAGGCCACTTGCTGCATGAACTCTAATTTGATGGGTTCTTCCTGTGTGAGGATAGAAGAGAACACGACTAACTTTCTCATTATTCAAAACTTCAATTCTTACTCTCTTATAATCTGTAAGCGCACTTTTACCTTTTTCAAAGTCTACGATTTGATATGGTCTATTATCGACATCTAAACGCATTGGGAGATTAATTGTACCACTTTCTTTAGTTAAAACACCTCTAAGGAGAGCTTCATAAACCTTTTCAGTTTTTCTACTTTCAAATTGCATTGAAATTTCTCTTTTTGCTTTTTCTGTTTTAGCAAATACCATTATACCTGATGTATCCATATCTAAACGATGACAAGAAGGAAGCTCTGGGGCATCAGGAAAAAGTGCTTTAATCCTAACTGATGCTGAATCCCATTTATCTTCTCCTCTTCCTGGAGTTGATAGTAACCCAGCATCCTTATTGATAATAGCAATATCATCATCGCTATATAGTAAATCGATGTTAAATAGATACTTTATGAGAGGTTTACACTTTTCATCACAAGGAGGATAAAGATTACCATCTTTTCTTGTATCACTATCATGACCAAAAAATATTTCTGCAAGCGAAATTGGTGTAAATCCCTTTTTGAAACAATAGGAAAGAAGCTTTATTGTTGCGCAATCGCCCATACCTGTTGTGTAATTTAAGTTTTTAATATCTGAAAACTTAATCTTTCCATTTATAGTGTAGAAGGTATAGAGCTCTTTAATTTTTTCTAAGCACTCATTTGAAAGCAATCTCCTAGTTGGGATTAAATCCTCTTCTCCCATTTCTATTCGATCTGTGTAGCAATGTAGCTTTGAGTCATACTCACTAACAACTTCTTCAAATGCATTAACTGAAAAACAAGGAGGTGTAAAGCCTTCAACAATATATGAAGAACTCAAAGCTCCTGAAAAAGCTTTTAGTACAACTCTTTCTTCTGTTTTTGTTCTTGCAATTAATAGGCCAAGCATAATGCCTTTATTTTCTAGATAATCAGAAATAGAAAAGGATGGGTTTTTTGACTTGTAGTCAAAATAACCACATTCTTTAATGTTTTTTATCTCTTCTCTTAAAAGGGTTTCTGCTTGAGAAAAAGGGAGAATGAAATCCATAGCTTATGAGAGTGCTGTAATAAGGTAGTCATTAAGACTTGAGCCTTGATACATTAATCTATAAAGTGCTTGTACTAATGGGAATTTTGCCTCTAGGTGCTTTTCTTTTGTCATTTCACCAAAGAGTTTTATTGTTCTGTAACCTTCAATTACAGTAGCACTTTCCCCATTTTCATGGCTAAAACCTTTACCAATTAGCATACCAAATGTTCTATTTCTTGAAAGATCATTTAAACCTGTAAGACCAAGGTCTCCAATTCCACAGTATTTAAAAATAACCTCTTCATCACAATTGAAAATCTTCAATAGTTCTCTAATTTCATTAACAGCCTTAGTGTATACTAAGAAGTCAACGTTAGGACTATTATATCTTCCTGATACAAGACCAATCGCAATTGCATACATATTTTTTAATATTGATGCAAGCTCTACAGCTCTAATATCATCTGTATGGTCGAGGGTTAAACCTGTATTTTTAAATAAATCATTTTTAACGTGGTCGAAATCTACTTGAGAACCACCAAATGTGAATGCGGTTGGAAAACCATTTAAAACTTCGATTGCAAATGAAGGTCCCTTCATGCTAGCTGTTCTATTAAATGGGATTTTCTCTGTGATAAAAGCACCATCATCACTCATTCCCTTTGCTAAGTTTATTACTAAAGGATCTTTTTTTGTGATATATTTTTTTATCTCTTTTGAAAAAGGTACAATTGCTTTTGATGGAATTACTAAGAAAATTTCATCAGCATCCTCAAATACTTTGTAGTCTGTTGTAGCTTTTAATGAGCGATTTAAGAAACGAGTAGGGAAGTACTTTTTGTTCTTATGCTCTGTGTTTATTGATTCAACTACATCCTCTTCTACAGAGTGAATTACTACATTGTTATTACTATTCCATGCGAGGCGCTCTGATATCGAAGTACCAAAAACACCACCTCCTGCAACTACAATATTATTCATAATATTCCTTTCCTCAGATTTTTTTAATGATATAAAGTCTTGATGAGAAATCAGGCATTACACGCATTCCTGTGTTGTATCCTGAGCCTGAATATCTTGTAGAAAGTTTTATTCCAGCCCATTTGAGAGTATCTCCTGATACCTCATATACCTCTTCCTCTTTTTTATAATCTCTTACATCTTTACCAATATCCCAAATAGGGGCGCTATCATCTCTTCTTACAACTCTATATACATAGTTTTCATCTGCAAGAGGAACTCTGAGGATATCATCTTCGCAGTTTGACTTTAATAGTTTTTGCATATATAGAACTAAAATTGTTGTTCTATCAGGAGATGATGCAGTAAAGTAAGTTATTGAATCTTTTTCTTCGCAGCGGAAAATGCCAAATTGTATTAACTGGCGATATTGCTTGTAGAATTCAATTTGTTTTTTTATAGCATCCTTTTCTGCTTTAGATAACTTTGTAAGATTTAGTGAATAACTAAGTACTCCAAATAATGCAACATCAAATCTTGTTTCTAAATCAACTGGTCGGAAGGTTGCATAGTTAGGAGAAGGGGAAACACAGGTTCCACAAACACTGAGTGGGTATGCCATTAAGGTACCCTTCATGATTGCAAGCCTTTCAACTGCATCCGTTGAATCACTGGTCCAAATAGAAGTACCAGAAGATAACATTCCTAAGTCAAATCTTGCACCACCTGAAGCACAGTTTTCAATAGAAAGATTAGGGAAGCTTGAGGTAATAGCTCTTTGCATTCTATTTAACGCTAGAATATATCTATGTTGATATTCTCCCATGCTTCTTATTTCAGGGTTTACTGAATACATATCACTTAAATGACGATTCATATCCCATTTGATATGATCAATGCTTCCATTTTGAATGAGCTGTTTGATTGTAGTAACAAGGTAATCTTGGCAATCCTCTCTAGTTATATCTAAAAAGTATTGATTACGTTGTACTGCATGAGTTTTTCTAGCAGGATCTCCTAAAAGCCAATCAGGGTGCTTTTTTAGTAAATTTGTCCCAGGGCTAACCATTTCAGGTTCAAACCATAGTCCGAAGAGCATACCTCTTCTATGACATTCTTTTGATATTTGAGAAATACCACTAGGAATTTTTAAAGAATTAACAGTCCAATCTCCAAGAGATGTTGTACCATCATTTCTAACAGAGAACCAACCATCATCAAGTACGAATAACTCAAATCCAAGTTCAGCGGCAGCCTTTATTTGAGTAATAATACCGTGTTCATCGAAATTAAAGTGTAAAGCTTCCCACGTATTAAAAGATACAGGGCGTAATCTATTTTTCCATACACCTCTTTGAATATGTTCTCTTACAAAGTGGTGCATCTTATCTGCTAAATCACCTAAACCCATATTTGAATAAAGCATTAATGCCTCAGGAGATTCAAAAGCTGTTGAAGGATCAAGTTCAGCTTCAAAGGTTGAATCATTAATACCTGTTAAAATGTGAGTTTTTCCAAATTGATTAACTTCTGCAACCTCTCTATGAGATCCTGAGTAAATTAAATTGGTCATATAGCATTCATCGCTATTATGACGCTTTAATATTACAGCTGGATTACTTTCCGATGAGGATGCTCCCTTTCTTGTTTCATTAATAATTATTCCTTGTTCAAGAGGTCTTGAAATAGGGTGCCTTTCCCTTAGCTGAGCACCATTTAAAGTAATGAAATCATAATCATGTTCTGGAAGGTCAAGCTGAAGAGAGTAGATGCTTCTTAGAATAAGAGGGTCTGAACCTATGTTCTCAATAGTTACTCTTCTTGTAATTACATCACTGTCATCAAAGAGTGTGTAATAAAAGAGTGCTTTAACACATGCAATTGCATCGACAAATTCTAATATAATTCCACAAGTGTTTTGATCTGTGCCGATGGCTTGAACTAGAGGAGATGAAAAACGCTCAATTCCTTGGAAATGGGAATAGGACTTAAATCTTAGATCAAGTGTTCTAATCTTCTTTTTTCCATAGCTAATTGCTATAGAAGGAGTGCGATAGTCACCTTTATCTTCTGTAGAAAACTCACTCATTAAGTTTGTCATTTGAAGAGTAGTATCTTGTGGACTTAGAGAAGTTTCATTTACTCGAGGGCAAAGACGTTTTTCTCTGAGCGCAGAAATATCGTATTCAGGATTTCTTAAACGTTTACCATAGTAAAGGTGCTCTGCAATTCCACTTTCATTTATATAAAAAATGTAACTGGTATTAGCTGTTGCTAAATGGAACATATTATTTTTTACTGTGATCATGAAAAACTCCTTTCAAAATTACAAACCATAATATAGAGTATATGTTGAAAAGGAAGTTTTGAAAATGGATATTCGCCGTATGCCTCTATGGGTTTCAAGAAATGCTACCGTTATGAGTAATGATATTGTTAAAGCAGTTATAGAGGACCAAGGTGAAATTACCATAGAATTGAGTAGCCTAAATATCCAAGGAGGAAGGGTAAATGCACTTTCAATTCCATACTTTAGAGGTACTGGAATAGGTGTATTATCAGATGAAAATACCGATTGGTATAAGAGTAAGCAGAGAACTTATACCGCTGGTGGAATATACTTTACTTTTCCATCCTCCGATGAGGAACATATTCTTACTTCTAATACTTATTGGATGCTTAGACGGTATGGTAGTGAGAGTAATTATGGGGGAGTTTGGCGACTTTCTGAGATGAAATCAAGGGAGGAAAATAATCGCTATCATATTTCAAAAATTGATATCATGCTTCCTGCAGATCCTGTACTTTATACCTATATAAAAATCACAAATACAGATGAAGTCGATCTAGATTACAATTTATCTATTCACTCAATGCTCTCTGCGCCTTTCTTGGAATCAGGATGTTTAATATCTTCCTCCTCGGCAGATTTTACTGCATTTCCTCCTAATTTAAGAGAAGTTGCTTTTAATAGACTAAAAAGTGGACAACACTTTAATGATTTAAAGCATTGTCCTGGGCTTCGAGGTCAAAATATAGATCTTTCCTATGTTCCAGGTCCAACAAGTACCTATGACTATATAATGGGTGAACTTAAGAGAGATACGGAATTAGGATATACCTCTATTATTAACCCTAGACAACAACTACTTTACACAACATTTTTCCCAGGAGTAGGAAGTAAACTTTCTGATGAATATTTGAAGTTCCCAAATATTGATTTTTCATTCAACTATCTAGGTCGTATGGACTCTCCATGGGCACTTTATGAAGGTGGAACCCCTCAAGTCTTCTCTCTTACTACAGGTTTTGGTTTTATGAATCACCATGGTGTATTTAACTCTCCAATGAATAACACTCTAAAATCTGGAGAGAGTAAAGTTATTGTATTTGGTAATGGATTTACTAGTTTTGATAACCCTAGAATTGGTGGTGGTTTTTATTCTGTTGAAAAAGCTGAGCATGGCTTAGTATTTAAGAGGACAAAAAGCTACGCTTATTTACAGTGTGATTACTCTTTTAAAACTGTAATTAATATAGCCGAAAAAATACTTTCCTCAAATGAGTAAAAAAATCCTCTTATCGGTGATACCCAATAAGAGGTTTATATTTTAATAAATTACTAATGCACCATATGGTGGATAGTATGAATCTGAGAATTGGATATTAAATGCAACATATGGGATAAATGAGAATGAATTTGGATCATCCTTTAAGCTAATGTTTGCACTAAAAAGTGAACCAATTCCAAAAGAAATTCCATCAAAACCTGGTGGAGTGAGTGAAACAGAGCAATCAACGGCAGGTCCGATTGATACATGTTCATCACTTGATAAGCTTCCTGTTGAATAGAAGTTAAAGAATGGTCCAACTGTTAAGTTTAAAGCAACAGTTCTATTAAATGGGATGTGGAAAAAAGGTCCAATTAAAGCATCTACTGAAAGATATGAATCAATTCCACCATTTCCAACTCCAAATAGTACATCAAATCTTGATCCTAGTCCTATTCCAAGTGTTCGTGAATTATTCATACCTGCAAAATTAAAAGAAAATCCTAAATCAAAGCTATTTAGTACTTTGCCTGACTGAACTAAAGCACCATAGCCTGTTGTGATGTTTGAATATGAGAAAAAATCATCATCGTCATCATCAAAAAAATCATCAGCTACTACAGGTAAAATTACTAATAGTGAAAGTAGTAGGACACATAATATTTTTTTCATTAGCAATACCTCTTATATATATATAGTAATACACAATATTAATATAAGGATACAAATTAGTACAAAAAAAGAGAAGAAATTCCCCCCTTTTACTCTATAAATACACTTTCTATTATGTTTTGGGACACACAATCTAGTAAATCACTAGTGCGCCATATGGATATGGTGTGTAGTAGCTCTGATTGAAATGTATATTAAATGAAATATATGGAACAACAAAAATTGATGTTGGATCATTATTCAAGCTAAAAGCAGCGGCAACTAAAGAGCCAAAGCTAAATGAAATATTATCAAAGGTTGGTGGTGTTATTGTAATTGCTCCATCAACCCCAGGTCCAATTGCATAGCGCTCTTTAGATAAGTTATCTACATAATAAGTGTAGAAAAGAGGTCCTGCTGTAATATTTAATGATAAAGCTCTATTAATGCCTACATGGAAAAATGGACCAACTAATACATCAACACCAGCATATTTTTTAGTATTTGAGCTGTTTAGACCTAAGAGAAAATCACAGCGTGTTCCTAGACCTATTCCAAAAGAAGAGGTGTTATTAAGCGCTGCGAAGTTAAATGTACAACCTAAATCCAAAGTATAATAATTTGCATTTGATGATAATAGTGCCCCATATCCAGTTGAAATATTGTAATACGAGTATGTTCCATATTCCTCTTCTTCTGAATATGCAAAGAGTGGGAGCATAGCAAGTATTATTAATAGTAATACTGTTAGTTTTTTCATATTAACCTCTAATTTTTTGTATTTTCGGCTAAAAATGCTCCTCTTGTCAAATGAAAATCAAAAGCTACTTGCATAGTTTATTTTTTTTTGGTACATTCTAGCTATAAGCAAGGTGTTGTACCCAAGCGGCCTAAGGGAACGGTCTGCAAAACCGTCTTTCATCGGTTCGAATCCGATCGACACCTCACTAAAAGGACCGTTATTAACGGTCCTTTTAAATTCTTGTCATTTTATAATACGAATTGTAGAATAAAGCAGATGTTTACACGATATAAAACTGATAGCAAAGGAAGAAATATTCCTGTTGCTAAGGTATATACACAAAATGAACACCCAATTTGCAATTCCCAGATTGATAAAGATGCACTCTGGGTAATTCGTCGTATTCAAGCAAATGGGGAAAAAGCATACATTGTAGGTGGTGCAATTAGGGATTTAATGCTTGGAAAAACTCCAAAGGATTTCGATATTGCAACAAGTGCTTCTCCTAAGCAAATTCAAAGACTGTTTTGGAACTCAAGAATAATTGGAAGAAGATTTAGAATTGTACACATCTTTTTCAATAATAAGATAATTGAAGTAACTACTTTCAGAAGTGATGAAGAGAACTTTGAAGAGGGAAATAATAATATCTTTGGTACAATGGAGCAGGACTCTCATAGAAGAGATTATTCAATTAATAGTCTTTACTATAACCCTCAAGATGGGCACTTAATTGACTTTAATGATGCAATTGATGACTTTAAAAAGAAAAAAATTCGCTCATTAATACCTCTTTCATACTCCTTTAAAGAAGACCCTGTTAGAATGATTAGGGCAATAAAATATGAGTGTACTACTGGGTTTACATTAACACTTGGGGTAAAGTTAGCAATCTATCGCTTTCATAGTGCAATTAGTGGGGTCTCTACATCTAGATTAACAGATGAGGTGATGAAAATCCTTTCATCAGGAGCATCTGCAAAAATTATTAAAGAGCTAAATAAATATAGACTACTTAATCTTATTAATCCATGTATTGCTCTATACTTAAAGTACGATAGTTTTATTAATGATCTTCAAGAGCTTGATAATATGATTAAGGAGTCAAGAAGTTCTGGTAAAAAAGAGGTTGCTACTGCTGAGATGATTTGTTATTTATCTCGCTCAGTTGTGGTAATTCCAGAAGGTTCACATTCTTTTGATGAACTTAGAAGAGAAGTATTTAGACAAATTAAAGTATTACTTTCTCCTCTTACTCCTCCTAACTATGAAATTGAGAAAGCTTCAGAACTTATATTAAATTATTTAGGGCACAGAAATAAGAAAAAATTTACTCAGAGAAAGAAAACTACAAAGAATAGTACTCGTCCTGGTGCAAAGAAGGCTAAGAAAAAACCTAATAATACACAAATTAAAAACCAAGAGCCTAATGCGAATAGCGCTGCAGAAGCTCACGATATGTAAAAATGGGGCTCTAGCCCCATTCTTCAATTTCTATTGATACTCCATCAATTCTTATTCCACCATATTTTTCAATACAGTCTGCAATGTATGATTGTAGCTCACTCATTGATTGTCCAATGTAGTGCCTAAGTGGTACTTGAAGTGTGATGTTTAAATTATATGAAGCACCTTTATTTTGAATTAATCTTACCTTTTTAACTTTAATTACTTTATCGTATTCATCAATACAGTGCTTAACCATTTGGTTAAGAGTTACTTCATTTAAAGAATCTTTATCAGGTCTTGAGAATTCTGGACGTACAATTGTTTTTTCAAATCCTTGCTCTTTTTTAAATGGATTTTTTTTACCAAAGAATACTTTTATACTGTCATAAACAATTTGAGGGTAAGAGCGAGTTATTTCAATTGAAGGAACTGGAATTACATGTTTCCCTTCTGTAAACCTAATACGCATAGCTGTTTCAATTTCTTCTTGAGTCGCAATTTCCTCAATATGAAATACTCTAGTTACTGGAGGTAGTTCTAGACGTGCAATTATTTTATTAATCATCTTTTCACTAGTTCCGATGATTAATATTTTTTTATATTTTTCTTTTAAAAGAGCATCTAATACGTTTTCTCTATGTTGGTCATCATCAAATACTGCTGTTCTAACAGCTGTAATGAAGTTTGGATCACGCTTTGCAGAGCGTCCAGCAACAATTTTATCACCTTTAATTAATAATCCATCATCTATTATTAAATCGATATGATATTTTTGAGCTAACAGTTTGCTATGATGACTTTTGCCTGTTCCAGATCTTCCAACAAGCGCAAATACCTTGATACCATTTAGTTTTGAAAAAGCAAACTTAAAAACCCTGTTCATTTCTTAGAATTATAAAAATGTATTTAGCATTAGTCAAATAAATATCTTTTTGAGTTTAGCTATGACTATCAGCTATTGTTTTCAGTAATCAACTTTTATAAGAAATATAAAAGATAATTGAACTTGTATCTTAGTATGGTTTGATAATACAAGTTTCTCTTTCTCATATATTCGGTATGATGCTTAAAATAAATAATTACAATGAGGTTTTACAGTGTACGTATTGCAAAAATAATGATAAAATACCGATTCGGAAAATAATATTTAAGGAGTATATATCATGGGTCGAATTTCCACATTCAAAAAAGGTGGTGTTCATCCTGCTGATAAGAAAGAGCTGGCCAAAAATGCTTCAATTGAGGTCCTTCCTCTCCCTAGTGAACTAATAGTTTCTATGTCACAGCATTTAGGTGCACCTGCACTTTGTCTAAAAAAGAATGGCGATGTTGTGGAGAAGGGTGAAAAGATAGGTGAAGCTTCCTCTTTCATTTCTGCAGATGTTCATTCTCCAGTTTCTGGAACGGTAACAGATGTTAGAAAAGTTCGTCTTGCAAGTGGAGTAGTTGCTGATGCATTAGTAATTAAGCCAAATGAAGTACAGCCAGAGATGTTCCAAAAGAGATATAACTGGCAGAATGATACTAAAGAAGATCTTCTTGCTCTTGTAAAGAATATGGGTATTGTTGGTATGGGTGGTGCAACCTTCCCAACTAATGTAAAACTTAATATTCCAACAGCTAAGAGTGTAGATGCATTAGTTATTAATGGTGTTGAATGTGAGCCTTATCTCACAGCTGACTACCGTGTAATGATGGAAAGAGCTGAAGGTGTTCTAGAAGGTGTAATGGTCTTAAAAAAGATTCTTAATCCTTCAAAGACAATTATTGGAATTGAAGCTAATAAACTAGATGCAGTAAGTCATCTTGAGAGTTTAATTAAAGAGAAGGGTTATGATATTAGTGTTATGACTCTTAAAATGAAGTATCCTCAAGGCGATGAAAAACAGTTATTAAAGGCAACAATTGGTAAAGAAATTCCTTCTGGTAAGCTTCCGATTGATATTGGGGCTGTAGTATGTAACTTAGGAACTTCTTACGCTGTATATGAAGCTGCTGTATTCCATAAACCATTAATTGAAAGAGTAATTACTATTTCTGGAGAAGCTATTACTACTCCAAAAAACCTTTTAGCTCCTATTGGAACTAAAGCTACAGATTTACTTCAATATTGTGGTGGCTATAATACAGAGGAAGTTGGAGAGCTTGTTAGTGGTGGTCCAATGATGGGATTTGCTTTCTCGGATGAAGATACACCAATGACAAAGGGGTCTTCCGGACTTTTAGCATTACTTCCTGAAAAACTTGATACAGGTGTATGTGTTTCTTGTGGAAAGTGTGTTCAGCACTGTCCAATGGGATTAATGCCAAACAAGATGTTTAGAAACATCAAGTATAAAAACTATCAAGAGGCAATGGATTTAGGCCTTATGGATTGTAAGGAGTGTGGATGTTGTGCATATATTTGTCCTGCTCATTTACCTCTTGTACAAGGCTTTAAGCTTGGTAAGAAACTTGGGAGGAAAAAATAGTGAAAACCGTTTCTGTAAGTCCTCATATTCATACAAGTAACTCAATTACAAAAAGTATGTTACTTGTTACTGCAGCATTACTTCCTGCAGCTCTTTGGGGTGTTTATTCCTTCGGCCTTAGTGCATTAATTGTCTTACTCGTTTCAATTATTACCTGTGTATTAACAGAATACCTATTAGGTTTGATTAATAAAGAAAAGACAATTTTTGATGGGTCTGCACTTGTTACAGGATTGTTAATTGGTATGAATATGCCATCAACAGTTCCTCTATATGTACCAATTATTGCAAGTGTTTTTGCAATTGCTGTTGTAAAGTGGACATTTGGCGGCCTTGGATGTAACTGGATGAACCCTGCTCTTGCAGGTCGTGTATTTGTATTCTTTAGTTTTACAACACTAATGAGTACATTTGCTCTTCCACATGCTCTCGAAGTGAACTATGTACTTCCAAGTCATGATGTTGAAGAAGCTATTGTAGCACCAGCTGATAGTGTATCTGCTGCTACACTTACTACTGCTGAGAGCAATGGTAAGGGTGGTATGATAATAATCGCAAACAAGTATATTCAGGTCGATTTCCCTAAAGAATATACTCAACAGGACATCGCAGCTTGGGCTGATGCTGTAATTGCAAAGTATCCTAAGATTTTTGACGGCTATACATATTTCTTCAATAATAGTGGTGTTCTTGAGTTTGAAGCTCCTAGTAAGATTAATGATCTTTATCATACAGGTCTTATTTCAATTATCAGAACTGAGATTGCAAACTATATCGATAACGCTCCTGTAGTTGTAGATGCTACTTCATCAGCAACTAAGATTTCAGGTGTAAGCTACAGAGCAAATGGTTTTGATGGTAAAACTACAATTGCAAACAAATATATTACCGTCGCATATCCTGAAGATAAGTTCTCTTTAGATGATATGGCTCTTTGGGCTGATAGTGTTATTGCAAAATATCCTGAACTCTTTAGTGGTGCAAAGCATTTTGCTGCTAAGGGTGGTGGATATGAATTTGCTCTACCAAATAAAATCAATGATAACCTCCATGATATGTATAACTCTGTAGTAAAGAGTGAAATTTCTGCTTTCATTGGTGGAGGTGATGAAGAAGAGGTAGATGCAGTTTCTTCCGCAACAATTACTAGTGAGGGCGATAATGGTTTTGGTGGTAAGATTTCTATTACTAACCAATACATTACTATCGACTATCCTGAAGGTATGGGCGAAACAGAGCTTAGTGATTTTACTACTCAGCTTATAGATAAATATGGTGAACTCTTTGAAGGTTCTACTCATTTTGCTGGTAGAGGCTACTACGAAATTGAGCTTCCAGATACTCTAGAAGAGTCAATGCATGAAACCTATAGAAGTTTTATCAAAGAACAGCTTAGTAACTATGTAAATGGTATTGTTGATGCAACAAGTGGTGCAACAAAGACAACAGACTTAAGCTTTGAGCAATCTGGTTATGAAGCATCATCTTCTATTACAGATAAGTACATTACAATTACATATCCTGCTTCAATTATTTCAGATAAGATGATTGAATCCTTTGTTGAAGGTCTTGAAAATAAATACATGCTCTTCTTTGAGGGTGTTGATTATACTCTCTCTAATGGTTCAATTAAGCTTGAGCTTTATGATACACTTGGTGATGATTACCATAATGTTGTTAATGCAATCATTGAAAAAGAGCTTTCTAAACTTATCAAGAAAAATGCAGTTGATGTAGTTTCAAGTGCTACAAAGCAAACCTTTGCTTCTAGTGGTTACGGTGGTTCAATTGCTATTGCAAATAAGTATGTAACAGTTGATTACAATACAAGCGAAATTAGCCAAGCTGAAATGAGTGAATGGGCAGATAGAATCATTAATGAAAATAGCTCATTATTTGCAGGTGTAACTTACTTCTTCAATGATAGTAACATTGAATTCGTATTCCCTAATAAGATTAATGATAACTACCACGATGGTCTTATTTCATTCTTCAAGTCTGAATTAGCATCTTTGATGAAGCCAGAAGTAGTATTAGTTGATGCAGTTTCTTCTGCAACTAAGATTACAGGTGTAGAGTACAGTGCTGCAGGTTTTAATGGTGCAACATCTATCGCAAATAAGTACATCACAGTTGATTACCCAACTAGTGTTATTTCAGTTGATCAGATGGCTGCATGGGCAGATAGCGTTATTGCTAAATACCCAGATATTCTTGGTGGTGCTAAGCACTTTGCTGGAGCAACTTACTACGAATTTGAGCTTCCTGAGAAGATTAATGATAATCTTCACGACTTAATTAACAGTGTTCTTGCATATGAAGTTTCTGCCTTTATTAGTGAAAACTCTGGAGTTGATACAGTATCAACTGCAACAATGCTTTCTGCAAATAAGACAGCATTAGTTGGTGGCGCTAAGGGTGATATGGAGAGTGTTCTCTCATCAGTTAATGTACCAGTAACACAGTTTGCTCAATCCTTAAGTGAGAAGACTGGAATTTCACCATATACAATTGATGCATTCTTTGGTAATCAAGGTGGATGTATTGGTGAAGTATCAGCACTACTATTAATCGTAGGTGGAATATTCTTAATAGCAGCAGGTGTTATTACATGGCATATTCCTGTTGTTTACATTGGTTCATTTGCAATTCTTTCATGGCTCTTTGGTGGTATTCCATCTGGTGCTGGATTATTTAATGGTGAGATATTAACTCCAATATTTACCGGTGGTTTAATGCTTGGTGCCTTCTTTATGGCAACTGACTGGGTTACAACACCTACTACAATTAAGGGCCAAGTAATCTTTGCAATCGGATGTGGATTCTTCACATTCCTCTTTAGATACTTTGGATCTCTTCCTGAAGGAACATCTCTTGCTATTATTTTGATGAACATAGTTAGTCCTACAATTGATAGATACATCAAGCCAAAGAAATTTGGATATGTTAAGAGCGTAAAGGAGAAGAAGTGATGAAACAGTATATTAAAATTGCATTAATTCTTTTTGCTATCTGTGCTGTATCAGCAGCTCTCCTTGCTGGTGTAAATGCTATTACCGCACCTCAGATTGCTGCAAATGCTCTAAAAGAGACTAGTGCTGCATTGATGGATATTAGTGGTGGTTATAGCCTTGGTGAAAAGAGAGATGGTGAGGGTAATGTTAACTATGTAATTACTCTCGTTGATGGAAAAACTATTATGGGTTATGTCCTTGAGATTAACTCAAATGGTTATGGTGGTCCTATTACTTTAGTTGCTTCTTATAAGACTAGTGGTGAGTTAATTGGAGCTAAGATGATGGCTAACAGTGAAACTCCTGGTCTTGGAAAGAAGAGTGAGGAAAGCTGGTACATGCAACAATTTGTTGGCTTTGGTGCGGATAAACCAATTCCAACTAGTAAAAATGACCTTGCAGATCCTTCACTTGTTTCTGGTGCTACAGTTACATTTACTGGAGTTTCTTCCGCAATTAATAATGGCTGTGAATATGTTAAGAGCCTAGGAGGTAATTGATGTCACATACCAAAGAATTAACAAAAGGAATTTTAAAGGAAAATCCTGTATTCATTATTATGTTGGGTATGTGTCCTACCTTAGGTGTCACAACTCAAGTATTTAATGCAATAGGTATGGGTGCTGGTGTAATATTTGTACTCCTTTGTTCAAATATCATCATTTCACTCTTAAGAAAGGTTATTCCTGATTCAATTAGAATACCTTCTTACATCGTTATCATCGCTTCATTTGTAACAATTGTAGAGATGGTAATGCATGCATATGTACCTGCTGTTTATTCAGCTCTCGGTGTGTACCTTCCACTCATCGTAGTAAACTGTATTATCCTCGGAAGAGCAGAAGCATTTGCAAATAAAAATACTGTCCTTGACTCTGCTTTAGATGCAATTGGTATGGGTGTAGGTTTCACACTTTCTCTTATATTAATTGCAGCAATTAGAGAGATTTTAGGTGCTGGACAAATTACACTTCTCAACTTAAGTGAGAGTGCAAGAATTATTATTACAGTTCCAGGCTTAAAAGATTCTCCAATTAGAGTCATGACACTTGCAGCAGGTGCTCTCTTAGTTATGGGTTACTTAAAGGCACTCTTCAATTGGATGGGTGATAGAAAGGCAAAGAGGGGTTAATATGAGCTATATTGGAATTATCATTACCTATGTTTTTGTTCAGAACTTTATTTTAGTTCAGTTCATGGGTCTTTGCCCTTTTATTGGTGTATCAAAGAACAGTGAATCTGCACTTGGTATGGGTATGGCTGTTACATTCGTTACAGCTGTAGCATCAGTTGTATGTTACATGGTTTATTACTTCTTACTTGTACCTTTTGCTCTTGAGTATTTAAAGACAGTAGCATTCATTTTAGTAATTGCTGCATTAGTACAGCTCGTTGAGATGGTTATTAGAAAGATGACTCCATCACTTTACAAGGCACTTGGTATCTTCTTACCATTGATTACAACAAACTGTGCAGTCCTTGGTATTGCAATTTTAAATATTGATAATGGCTATAACTTACTTGAAAGTTTCTTTGCAGGTCTTGCAGCAGGTCTTGGCTTTACACTTGCTATTGTCTTAATGAGTAACATTAGAGAAAAGCTTGAGTTAACTCCTGTTAGAAAGTCATACAAAGGTGTTCCTATTGCATTTATCTCTGCAGGTTTAATGGCTTTGGCTTTCATGGCATTTGATAAGTCTCTTATCACAAACCTACATTTAGTATAAGGAGAAAAGAGAAATGAGTATTATTGCTGCTATTTTAGTAATATCAATCCTCGGCCTTTTACTTGGATTAGGTCTTGCAATAGCTGATAAAAAATTAGCTGTTGAAAAGGATGCTAAGCTTGTAAAGATGGAAGGTATTATGCCTGGTGCTAACTGTGGTGGTTGTGGTTATGCAGGATGTGCTGCATATGCAGCCGCTGTAACATCTGGCGAAGCTGAAATTGGTCTTTGTTCTCCTGGTGGTAATGCCCTTGCTGCTAAAATGGGTGAAATCATGGGTGTTAGCGTTGAAAGTAAAGAAAGAATGGTTGCATTCGTTCACTGTAATGGTAATAGCGAGGTAACTAAAGAAGCTTTCAAATATAAGGGAATTCAAGATTGTGCTGCTGCATATATCGTTCAAGCAGGTCCTAATGCATGTAAGGAAGGTTGTATCCATCTTGGTTCATGTATGAGTGTTTGTCCTGCAGGTGCAATTTACCGTGATGATAAGAATATGATCAAGGTAAATCCTGATAAGTGTATCGGCTGTAAGAAGTGTACAACTGTATGTCCTACTGGTGTAATTAAGATGATTCCTGCTTCTGCAACTATGGTTGTTGCTTGTAATAACCATGAAATTGGTGCAAAGGTAAAGAAGAATTGTCAAGTCGGCTGTATTGGTTGTAAAATTTGTCAGAATAAGTTTCCTTCTTCTGGGTGTGTAGTTGAGAACTTCCTTTCAAAAATTGATTATTCAAAGGATACTTCTGATTTGGAATCTGCAAGCGAAGCTTGTCCTCAGAAGTGCTTTGTAAAGAGAGGTTGATTTGAAGCTAGTCCTTGGTCTGTATACACAGACATCAGCAGCCCTTCCTCCTGCTGTATATAAGCGGGCACTAGGGTGCATAATAAAACCTGTATTTACGTATGTATACAATAATAAGGATGTTTCGATAAGCTTCTCGCTCTCTAGCGCCATGATTAAGTACATGGCGCAGAGTAGTCCTGAAGTGAATTTATTAATCTCCACTCTTGCTAAAAATTGCAGAGTGGAGATATTCACGAGCGCGTATAACCAAACAATTCTTCCTTTAATGCAAGTTAAAGATAGAGCTCAAATTATCGATAGAAATACTACATTAATTAGAAGAACTTATGGTGTACGTGCAACAACTCTTTGGTGCTATGGAGAAATTTGGTCTCCTTCATTAGTTAGTACAATGAAAACTGTAGCACTAGATAGACTAGTTATTTCATCATATAACGCAATAAATAAAAAAGTATATGCAACTGGACCTTTTAGAATGACTGAGTTAGGAAAGCGAATCGATGTAATTCCTGCTGCAGATAGTGCTTCAAGGCTTGTTAGTATGTATGGCCAAAATGAAATTTCTTTTGATGATTTATTAAATCAGATGTTAGAAATGGTTAATAATGCAGGAGATGATGAAGAACTAATTTATATGATAAATCTTGACCAGCTTTGTCAAGGTGCTTCATATAACAGAGAAGATGATGAAAGACTTTCATCTTTATTTACAGCCATTTTCGAAGAGGCATTAAAGCGTAATGCTGAGATAATAATGCCTAAGGATATTTTAGCAACAGAAGTTGGCTACCTTGAATATGGTTGGTATGGTCGAGATGCCTCTGCAGGTTCGCTTAGGAGCTTTCCGGAAGTCTTGGTTCGAGATGGAAATCTTCGTTATTACATTAATAGAGTAGTTCATTTATCAGAACTCCTTAGCGAATGCAAAAAGGATAGAGTATTAAAAAAGAGTATTTCTGATAGACTTTCAACAATTCCAGGTGGAACACTTTTCCTCTGTGATACTAATGCTTCTAATTTACGATTGAGTGAGCATAGAGCATATTATAATACTCTTCTTGATTGTGATTTCATGTACTATGATAATACTCAACGTTCTATTCCTAGAGATTTAGATGATGACGGTATCGACGAGATAATCTGCTATGGAAAAAATTCTTCTGCTGTATTTGCTCCTAGAGGAGCAAGCTTACATGAATATTCCTCTAGAGAATTATTAATTAATGTTTTTGATACAGTTTCAGCTTGGAGAAAGGATAGTATTCGCCAAGAAAAGAGAAGATCTTTTGTTGAAAACATTAAAATAAATGGAGTTGAGTATAACCTCAAAGATGAGGTATTTGACTTTGAAAGTGTAGGAAAAGGAAAGTGTGAATATAATTTCTCACTCGAAAAGGATAATTTCCAAATTACAAAGCACTACAAGATGACTAGTGGCAATATGTGTTTAACTGTAAGCATATATAACACTGGGGAAAAAGATATTATTGGTGAATATGATTCAACCGTATACTTTACTCTTCCCGGGGCATATGCTTTTAGCTATGACCAAAAGAGAGGACCTTTAATGGGGGAATCACTAACCGATATTAGAAATGTTAGGTTCTCAGACTCTCTTCGTTCTGTACTACTTTCATTTTCAAGTAATTCTGATTTTTCAGTTAAAGAAGAAAATAGATTCCAAAGTGAAGTTACCACTTTAGGATCAGAGCAGTTCTACCTATACACAAAGGCAAACCTTACTTTTAAGCTAGACATTAAGAAGGATAGCGTATATACATTTAATATTATTACTAGAATTATTGATAACAAGGAGAAAAAGAATGTTTTTACACAATAAATCTGTTTTTGATACCGTAAAGGAAGAAGCTTATAACGTATGGAGGCGTCTTTGAAGCCTCTGATATTGAATCAAAGATAGCTGAAACTGAAGCAAAAACTTTAGAGCCTGGATTCTGGGATGATAAACAGAGTGCAGAGAAAGTATTTGCTGAATTAAATGCATTAAAAGATAGTTATTATCCTTGGAAGGATTTGATCCAAGAAATAAAAGATATTGAAGAGCTTATTGAGATGTATTCATCTGAGGAGGATCCTCAAATTGAAGAGGAGATTTGTTCTCAAATTGATGAGCTTGATAAAAAGTTCCATCCATTAAAGCTTAAAACTTTACTTGATGGTAAATTTGATAAAAATGATATGTTCTTATCAATTCATGCTGGTGCAGGTGGTACTGAAGCTTGCGACTGGGCAAACATGCTATTAAGAATGTATCTTAGATGGTGTGAACGCCATGGCTTTAAGAGTGAAATTCTTGATTTACTTGAAGATGAAGGTGGAATTAAGAGTGCAACAGTTAGAGTAAGTGGTGCTTATGCTTTTGGCTATCTAAAGGGTGAAGCAGGTGTTCATAGATTAGTTAGAATATCACCATTTGATGCCCAAAAGAGACGTCATACTTCATTTACAAGTGTTTACGCATCTCCAGTCATCGATGATGATATTGAGATCGAACTTAAACCTGAGGATTACCGCCTTGATACCTATCGTGCAGGTGGTGCAGGTGGACAGCACGTAAACAAAACTGACTCAGCTGTTAGAATTACTCACTATGCAACAGGTATTGTTGTACAGTGTCAAAATGAGAGAAGCCAGTTCATGAATAAGGATGTTGCTTTTAAAATGCTTCGTTCTAGACTCTATGAGTACTATCAGAAGCAAAGAGAAGAGGAGCATCAGAAGAATGCTATAGCAAAAAAGGATATTGCATGGGGTTCTCAAATTAGATCTTATGTCTTCCAGCCATATACAATGGTAAAAGACCACAGAACAGGTGTGCAGGTTGGTAATATCAATGCTGTAATGGATGGTGAACTCGATACCTTTATCGAGACATATCTTAACTGGAATAAGGAACAAAACGGTTGAGAAAGTTTGCTCTCATAATCTTGATTTTTATCATTTTGTTACCACTCTCAGCTACGACGCTGAGAGTTGGGTTTTATAATGTACCAAATGATATTAGTGAAGATTTTATGAGCGCTTTTAGTAATATCATTGCTAGTAATGTACGCTCTCAATTCCTTGATAGTTTGTGCGAAGAAAGACTTAAAAATAGTTTTGAAAAGCAAGAGGACTTGAGAATCCATAAGGAATTAGGAAAAGAAAATATAAATGTTGAGAGAAAAACATTTACATATGAACCTTTTTCTAGTGTAGATAAAGTAGCTGCAACTGTTCCATCTTCTTTACACGATAGTGTTTTTGCGCAAGATAAAGTAGTCCTTGATTACATCTTAAATTATAATGACCTTGATTTACTCGTTTGTTATAGTAGTGAAATTGATGGTTCTTTAAGCTTTATTAATGCATTTTGCTATGATGGAGATATTAAGCCTTTAATTGATACTGTATATCTAACAAATGAAAGGCCATCCCTTTATGAGGGAATATTACTTAGTATTGCTTCTTTATACTATCCTGATGTTGCTTTTATTAGCGAAGAAGGAACGCTTACTGCAGTTGATGTATCATTAAAGGAGTATAAGGGGCAGGTTGTTGAGCTAGAAAGTGGTAAAGTCTTTGAGTTTTTCAAGGAAGAAAAACCATTAGAAAACCATACTCAACTCATTTTCTCAATTCCATATGATGCGTCATTATCAATTTTTGCAATAGAAAAAACTTCTCTTCCTCTTTGTGTAACTTCAAATGAAAGCGATATTATTTTATCTCTAAATAAAGAAGGTTTTAGTGGATCTACATTCCAGTTAGATAACTCAAGAGATAGTATTAATGCTCTTTATTTAAAACCAACTTGGGTTAAAGATAGTGGAAGATTAAAGAGTGAGAAGGATGAGTTTTATCGCTGTCTTAGAAATACTTTTTTAAGCTTCTCTCTCTATGCAATTTCAAAGTCTGTAAATAACATTAATAGTGATATTGGTGCTTTTGGAAAGGTAATGGAAGTTGCAACTGCAGGAGTTAGTATTGTAAACTTGATTGAGTTAATTAAATCTTGTACGAATTATTACAATAGGGCTAAGGAGACATACCTATAATGTTTAAAAAGTTTAAAGAAAAATTAAAAAGTTTATTTACCTCAAGAAAAATTGATGAAGCATTCTTTGAAGAGCTTGAGGATACATTGATAGAAGGTGATCTTGGAGCACGCTTAACTGATGAAGTAATTGAAACATTGAGAAAGGCGGCTAAAGAGGAAAGAGCTAAAACCGTTGAAGATTTACAGCTTTTGATGAAGGATATTCTTTCCCCATATGTTAATTGCTTTGATTTTGTACCTAAAAAAGGTGAGCTAACAATATTCTTAGTTTTGGGTGTTAATGGAGTAGGTAAGACAACTTCAATTGCCAAAATTGCTCAATACTACGTTGATAAGGGATATAAGGTAATGCTTGCTGCTGCTGATACCTTCCGTGCTGCAGCTGTAGACCAACTTGATATCCATGCAGACCGTTTAGGAATCAGAATTGTAAAGCAAAAGACAGGCTCTGATCCTGGTGCAGTCGTTTATGATGCTATTACCTCAGCCCAATCTCAAGGCGATGAAATTATCTTAGTTGATACAGCTGGTAGAATGCATAATAAAGAAAATCTTATGAGGGAACTTCAAAAGATTAATAAAATTATTGCAAACCGTGGAGTAAAGGAAGAGAACTATAAAAAGCTTATAGTTATTGACTCTACTACAGGTCAAAATGGGCTTTCTCAAACTCTTCTTTTCAATGAAGCTGTTAAAGTTGATGGTGTAATACTTTCAAAGTATGATTCAGCTGCAAAGGGCGGTGCTCTCGTACAAATTGGACAGCAACTAGGACTTCCTGTTGCATTTGTTGGAACAGGTGAAACCTATAAAGATATCCATCCATTTGATAAAGAGGAGTTCTTGAACGCGTTAGTCGGAAAAGAAAATTAATGAAACGTCTAGTCATCACCATAACCATGCTATTTGCATTATCACCAATATTTGCCCTCTACTATGAGAGCAATATTCTTATGCAAAAGTATGGTGTTGTTGACAACCTTTGTGATGGCTATGTTCTAGAAGTTTCAAACAATGTTGAAACCTTATATCTTGATAAAAAAGAGATAAAGAAGGTTACTATCGAGGATGATAAAAAGACTGTAGAGGAAGATGGTGTGACTACTACCTACTATGGTCTTTCTGCTCCTGAAAAAATAGTAACAAAATATAACGATTATACATTAGAGGAAAGGTATGAATACTCTTCTAGTGGAGTATTAAAGAGAAAAATTACTCTTATGGATGAAGCTATTTCTTCTATTACTAACTATAATTATTCAAAGGATTCAGCACTAACAGCTTTTTTTGAGGATGGTAATATTTTCTACACTTCAAGTGATACTTATTCATATAGTGAAGGAAATCAAGATAGTAGCATTAAAATTATTAATAACCTAATGGTTAAAAAGAGTGATGATAGAGCCATTAATAGCGATAGTGATAAAATCGTTGTGCGTGATAAAGCAGAAGAAACAATTTATGCTTTAAATGGACAAGTTCTAAAGAGAACATTTTTTGATAACGAACAAATCCTTTCAACTACTGAGTATTTTTATGATGGTGAAAAACTTATAAAAGAGCTTTTTAAGGAAGGTAGTAAAGAAGTAATTACTGAGTATAAAGAAAAAGAAAAGGTAATTACTACTTATCAAGATAATGAATTAAAGAGTGTTAGAACTATCAATCAAGATGGAATATATGAAATTGTATATAGACAAAATAAAGCTTATGCTAAGGTAAAGTACGATATAGATTCTAAGCGTGCTTTGGAGGTAAAGGTATTATGAAAAGAAGCAAAATAGTTTTTAGATACCTCTTTACTTCAAGTAAAAAAGAAAAATCAAGGACAATTAGAATAATGGTTGGCCTTTGCTTTTCTACTATGGTTTTACTTTGTGTCCTTTCAATAATGGACCACTTACAAAGTGGCCGTTTTAAATATATAAAAAAAATTAGATCTTTTCCTGTTACAGTAAAGGCTGAGAGTGAAATAGATATTCAAGCACTATCGGATAGCTTATTTGATAAAGCAATAGTATTTGCATATAAAACAGGAGAAGGACTATTAAAAGTTGGAAATAGTGAAGCTGCTGTAAACATTCGATACATAACAAAAGATTATGAAGGTGGACTTGTTACCTCAAGTAAGATTGGAGAAGGATTATTAATACCTTATAGACTGTATTACTCGAATAAGGGGAGTAGTGTTTTATTAACTACACTTGAGAAAGGTAAGGTTGCTAGGTTTGCTCCTAAGACTAAGGAATACACTAGTTTTGGTTTATTTCAAACCTCTCTAGGTAGTGAGTTTGATAGTTCGAATATCTTTTTACCATTTGAGGATGCTCCTGATAATAGTCCAATGTATATTGCTTTCATTCCTTTTTCTATTAGTGAAAGTGAAATGGAAAATATAGCAACTGACTTAAATATTGGAAGAGTAATAACTTGGAAGGAGAGCGAAGCTTCCCTTTATGGTGCTATGCTTATTGAAAAAAAGGTAATGAGTCTTTTACTTATGAGCCTTTACATTATTATTGCTGTTCAAGTTTTTCAAAATGCATGTGGTTTTGCTTCTTTAAAGAAAAATGAACTTTCAGCTCTTTACCTAATTGGGTATACCAAGAATGATATAAAGTTAATTGCAACCGGAGTTGCACTATTACTTTCGTCAATATCTTTTGCCTTTGGTTTATTAGGTGCTAAAATCTTTTTAACTGCAGTTCCTTATTTTATGCCAATTTTTGCTAAAGGCACTTTGAAATTAGATATTTCTGCAATACCTTATGTATTTATAATATTTACACTTTACTGTGTAATTGTTTATGTATGGGCCTTTTTAAGAGAGCTTAAGCAGAAAAACTTAAGAGAGGTTATAAATACAATATGATAGATGAAGTATTAAAACTAGAAAACATTACTAAGTGCTTTGATAGTGCTGATGGAAAGCTGGAGATATTAAAAGATATAAACCTATGCGTAAATGCAGGAGAAAGCGTTTCAATTGTAGGTAGAAGTGGTTCTGGTAAGAGTACACTATTATCAATTGCTGCTTTAATTGATAAACCAAATAGTGGTAGAGTGCTTTACCGTGGTAAGGATTGTAGCTCTTTAAAGGATAATGAGATTAGTTCAATTAGAGCTCATTCAATGGGCTTTGTATTTCAAAATAGTTTACTATTAGAGGATTTCTCTGCCTTAGAAAATGTAATGTTTCCACTATTAAACATTGGAAAGAAAAAGAAAGAAGCAGAGGAAAAGGCTAAGGATTTGCTTTCCCAGCTAGGCTTAGAAAAAAGATTTAGTCATAGACCTAAAGCGCTAAGTGGTGGAGAGAGACAACGAACTGCCATTGCAAGAGCATTAATTACTGAACCAGATGTTATCTTTGCAGATGAACCAACAGGTGCACTAGATGAGGAGAGTGCTGTGTTGATTGAAAGCCTACTATTAAAAGCAACTATTGACCGTAATACTGCATTGGTGCTTGTAACTCATAATCCTGATTTTGCATCTATGTGTCAGTTAAAATATGTACTAGAACATAAGGGATTAACACTTGTATGAATGAGGCATCAAAGAGTTATTGCGAACGAAAGACGGGAAGAAACCAATCTCTTTCGTGGATAATAAAGTCGTATTTACCATCACTGTTAATAGTATTTATTATGGTGGTGTTAGTATTTGCGCTTATTTTTGTCTCATCAATGTCAAAGGCTATTGAGGATACATTAGTATACCTTGGAAGTGGTAATATTACTGCTTATTCCTCTCTTGAAGACATAGTCTTTAAGGAGGATGAAAAAGTATTTGAAGTCTCTTCTGCTTCTGCAATGATTGCAAGCTCTTCATCCACTGCACTAATTAATTTAAAGGGTGTTGGTAGTGATTACTTTTTTGAAGAAAAAGTTGACAAATTAAACTTAGAAACAGTTGAAAACAATACAACACTTAATAGTGTATATTTATCAAAAACCATCGCAAATTCTCTTAGTGTTAGCCTAGGTGATAAAGTATCGGTATTAATATTTGATAAAGAAGAAGGAAGGGCTAGACCGGTTTATTGTTTTATCTCTGGCTTATACCACTCAGGTTATGGTGAATTTGACTCTCACCTTGCATTTGCACCAAGAAAAATGGTTGATGGAAATATTTCATATGAAATTTATACCTCAAGAGAAGATGAGGTACTAAAACAAATTAAAGAATGTGGAATAAAAGCAGCCTCATATAAAACAATTTACTATTCTATATATGAAAATATAATTCGATCTGTGTCATTACTTGATGCAATTGTTATCTTGGTTGGCATTTTAGCGGGCTTCTTTTCAATTTCTATTTCAAGTGAATATGTTGAGCGTGATAGAAGGGATATAGCTGGTATATTACTTCTTGGGGTAAAAAAGGACGAGGTAATTAATGCCTATCGAAAAATTACAATTAATGTTGTAAATATCGCTTTAGTAGTTGGATGTGTTTTAGGAATAGCACTTTCATATTTGATAATTCCACTTCTTTCATCATTAGATAGTACTAAATATCCTTTTTTATCAAACTATGTATTATCATTTAATGTATCGATACCAATTACTACAATATTGCTACTTTGTGGTGCTTTGATACTCTCTTCTGTTATTTCATTAAGATTTTCTCTCAAAAAGATGATCTTTAGTGATATTAAAGCAGCACTTTAAGCCTTGTAACATAATGGAGTTTTTATTTAATATCTTTCTATGAGCTTTGAAGTATTTTCTTTAGGAACAAGTGGTATGATGCCACTTCCAGGACGTTTTTTAACTAGTGCATTACTTCGCAGAGAGGGAGAGTTATTTCTCTTTGACTGTGGAGAGGGCACCCAAGTATCTTTAAAGCTATTAAATTTAAGATGGAAGCAAATTAATTCTATTTTTATTTCACACATGCATGCAGACCATGTAACAGGACTTCCTGGTCTATTGATGCTCTCTAGTCAAGTTGATAGAACTGAACCTCTTTATATATATGGACCTGCAAGACTAGCTGATTACATTGAATCAAATAGAAAGATTTTGGATATGTATATTAACTATCCTATTACTGTTATACCAGTTAACCCTGGGGTAATAATCGATAGTGAAGAATATTATGTTAATTGTTTTGCTTTAAAGCATACAAAACAATGCTTTGGATACTCTTTTGTAGAAAAGGAACGTCCAGGCGAATTTAATGTTGAAAAGGCGATTAATCGTAAGGTACCAAAGGGACCACTTTGGGGAAAACTTCAAAAGGGAGAGGATGTAATAAATACAGAAGGTGAAGTTGTTCATCCAAATGAAATATTAGGAGAAAAGAGGAAGGGTAGAAAGTTTTCATATGTTACTGATACCATGTATTTCCCTGAAATCTCTGACTACGTTCGCTCTTCTGATATTTTATTTTGTGAGGCAATGTTTTCTAATGATTTATTAGAGGATGCTGTTAGTAAAAAACACATGACTGCTAGT
>NZ_JAXEGN010000149.1:0-2008 GCF_034103065.1 Bullifex sp.
CCATTGCCTTCTCAGATTTTGTATATCTATATGATAACGCTGACCCATAGATTCCCCAGGCCTGTCCTCTTGCCCAAGCTGAATCATTTCTATTTCCTTGGTGTGTTACTCCTCTAAGGGGAGAACCAGTTTCAGGATCAAAATAATAGGTATGGTATGTTGAATCATCTGGTCTTAAAACACATGCTATTGATGTCTCAAAATGAGCTAAAGCAACTTTTCTATACTTATTATCTCCAGTAACTTCACTTGCCCAAAACAGTAAAGGTATATTCATTAAGCAGTCTATTATAAGTCTATAGTTATTTGGATCTCCTATAGGTCCCCATGCTTGAATAAATCGTCCTTTTTCTTGATACCTTGATATTAAATAATCAGCAGCCTTAATTGCTGAATTCTTTCCATCCTCACTTCCATATAACTTATATGCTGCTACACATGATGGTGAGTATAAAAATCCCATATCATGATTATTTATTGATACCATCTCATCGATTCGATATTTAAATGCGCCTACATGTTCTAATGCCTTTTCTTTAAAATCTCCTCTTTTTGTTAGCTCATAGAGTATGTTTATTTCTCCTGTCCACATTCCATTTGTCCACTCATCATTTTCACTCATTGGATAAATATTATTTGTACTGTGGGATGGTTTAAATTTATCCTTTAAATCCTTTATTGATTTTTCTGTTTGCTTTTCTGCATATGTTATTGCTTTATCAAGATCTGAAAAAATCATTATTTACTCCCCTTTAAAATCTTCATCTCTAAACTGATACAACCATCTACTGCTTTCATTACTGTCTTTAAAAATACTATTCCTGGCACAAGAGAAAGAACCTTAGTACTACCATATGGATATATGATAGAACCTTCATCAGTTCTATTTAGCTCAAAAACAATACCATCCTTTTCAACTTTTACACTATTATTTGAATAGCTAATTAAATGCCAGCTACCATTAGCAATTGGAATTACCAATTCCCCAATAGTTTTTACATTGATTTTTATTTCACCATTAAGAAATTCATATTCTATTGAATATGGGCTATCCTTCTCTCCTACTTCTGATGTAAGAAAACCTTCAACAAAAATTATGTTTTCACTAGACTTCATGACTGCATCAACCGAATATCTACTTGAAAATGCTCCATTATCAATCCTAAACTCTGGACATTCATGTTTAATATCACCAAAAGGTGTGTGCATATTATTTTTTTCCTTTAAGTAATATCTTCCCATTCCAGAAACAATTACAGGCCCCTTATCTCTTACTTCAAATAGAGAAAGCATTCCACCAGATGTATGACCTCCTACCATATGAGGCCAGTCATAGGCTGTAACAGTAGCAGAATACATAGGTGAAGAATAAATATATGTATCAGCGTCACTTAAATAGCTTAGCCCTAAGGTTGAATACCTAGGAAAACTATCTGTAATAATTGAATCAATATCCTGTGCAATGTCTCTTCTAATAATACCTGCTAACACCTTTGCATGTGTGAATGTATGATGAATACATGGACTTTGCCCAGCTTTTTCTAAATCTATACCACCATATAACAATCCATTATGGGTACAATTTTTCATAAGCTCTATATTTTTATATGCCGCCTTAGCAAATATAGGATTTCTATCAGATAGAAGAAAAAGTGCTTCAGCAGCTCCGTCACTAGTTCTACTACCCCAATATGTCCATTTGAAATTACGGGTACCAAAACTATTGTCCCAACCACCATCAGAAAGAAATAACTTTAAATGAGCAAGAAAACCTTTTTCTGCAAGAGATAATAACTTCTCATCTTTCTTCTCGAAACCAAGTAAAGTGATAGCAGGAAGTGTTTCTTCAACGTTATATCCGATATCAATTGAAAGTAGATTTTTATCACTTCTTCTATCTCTACCAAAACCTTCTCCAAAGACTAAATAATTTGGAGTAAATACAGAATAGATTATTTTTTCAAATTCTTTTGAACCACTAAAAAAAGATTCATTATTAAAGTATTCA
>NZ_JAXEGN010000150.1:0-2117 GCF_034103065.1 Bullifex sp.
TGTTGCAGTAATAGACAAGAAGAATGAATTAAAGAGTTCCTTAGATGAGTATTTTGGGATTCTTAAATAGTTATTTAGTGTGAAACCCTCAGGGAAAAGGCCAACCCACTTTGTGAAGAAACTCATTACAATAATTGTGAACTGTGGAAGTAAAGATACAATAAGAATAATTAAGCAATAAATAGTTGCTACAATTCTTATTCCCTTACCTTCATGTTGCTTCAGTTCTTTGTGTGTTGCTGAAATTGTTTCATATTCATGTCTTGCTACAACATATTTCTGTATGTATAAAACTAATGCAGTAATTGCTACGTTTACAACTGCGATAGAGGCAGCACCATTAATATTAAAGAAGCCATTTACTTCGAAGTAAATTAGTGTTGGAAGAACATAATTGCTACCACCTATTACAGCAGGAATACCAAAGTTACCAATTGCTCTTACAAATACTAATAGGGCAGCAGCTCCGAGGGATGGAAGAATGAGAGGAAGAGTGATAGTTCTCATTATTCTACCTCCCTTTGCACCCATAAGCATTGCAGACTCTTCAAGAAGAGAGTTTGCTCCGGCAAATGCTCCATAGCTTAGCTGGAATACAAAAGGATAGTAGGTAAGAGTCATACATAATATCATTCCAAACATTCCGTATATCGATGGAACGGTAATTCCTAATGGACCAAGTAACCAGTTTAAGAAAACTCTAATAACACCCTTATTTCCCAAAAGAATAACCCAAGTATATGCTCCAACAAAGCTTGGCATGATGATAGGAAGTATTCCAAGTGAAAGAATTAGCTTTTTGCATGGGATTTTTACTCTTGCAACGAAGTATCCCATTGGGATTCCTATTAGCAAAGAGAAAAATGTGACACTAATACTTACTATAAAGGAGTTCTTTAAGCTCTTCATATATAGGTTACTAGTAAAGAATTGCTTAAAGCCCTCAAGTGACCATCCTGAGAATTCTAGTCCCTCTGTTGGTGTCCAAAAGGCTCTTAAAAGAGTCATAAATAGTGGATACAGAAGAAAAACAGCTAAAAAAAGCATAGGAATAGCAAAGATTACTGCCTGAGAAAAATCCTTTTGGAAGAATTTCTTTACCTTGCTCTTTTCATTACCGTTTTCTGTTATTGAAAACTTTTTCTTCATAGCTCACGTCCTTCTGGAGAAAATAAGCTAATCTTATCTTCCTTAAAGCCTACATAAACTCTATCACCTTCATGAATATCCTTTTGAAGTGAATCCATATCAATCTCAAGAGCTACAGGGGATATTGAGCTATCGATTGTTACTTCATAACGAATAAAGGAACCAAGGTGTTGGATAATATGAACATTACCTTCAATACACTTATTAAGAGGAGCTGCTGATACAATAAGCTGTTCTGGTCTTCCGCCAATTAGTACGCTATCACCTTTCTTAGCTTGAGTGCGACACTTTGCTTTTGGAATTGCAAATCTTATTCCCTTACCCTTTATCTCAACATCGATGCTATCCTTTGAGCTATCTATGACTGTAGATTCAAAGAAGTTCATCTTTCCGATAAAGTTGGCAACAAAAGCATTCTTAGGCTCATTATAAAGCTCATCAGAGGTACCAATTTGCTCTACAATTCCTTTTCTCAATACTGCAAGTCTATCGCCAACAGCCATAGCCTCCTCTTGGTCATGAGTAACAAAGATAGTAGTAATATTTGTAGCCTTCTGGATTCTTCTAATCTCTGCTCTCATATAACGCCTAAGTTTAGCGTCAAGGTTTGCTAAAGGTTCATCAAGAAGTAGAATATCAGGATCATATACAAGTGCACGTGCAAGAGCAACTCTTTGCTGTTGACCGCCACTTAATGCAGTAGGACTTGGGTTTCTTTTTAATTCCTCTTGAAGTCCTACAAGCTCCATAACCTGTGTAACTTTTTTCTTTACCTCATCATTTGGGACTTTTCTAACACGTAAGCCATAAGCAACATTCTCGAAAATAGACATATGTGGGTAGAGTGCAAAGCTTTGGAAAACCATTCCAATATTTCTTTTATATGGAGGAATAGTAGAGATATCTACATCGCCATAATACATCTTTCCTGAAGAGATCTCTTCAAGACCCGCTGTTGATCTAAGTAG